>JAGGTC010000097.1 GCA_021163945.1 Deltaproteobacteria bacterium
TGATTCCTGCCTCCCTAAGTTTATATCTTTTTATAACCTTATTATTAACTACAACTCGCCTCTTCTAAGCATATCTGCGAGGAGTTCTTTATAGTCAATCCCTGCCTTTTTAAATCCCTCCCTACCATACTTTATATTTATCTCAAAGACATAAAATTTCCCATTATAAAAACACATATCAATGCCAACATCATCAAGGTTGCATAATTTGCATAACTTTAAGGCAAGCTCTATAGCCCCCTTAGGTACATTATCAAGGCTTATTTCGGCACCATATGAGATATTGCAGCGATATTCACCCTCCTTTTTTATCCGCCAATAGGCAAGGACTACCTTATCTTTAATGACTATCACCCTTATATCCCTATCAATTTCAAGATACTCTTGTATATATGCCACCTTTGTAATCTTGTTATAGGCCAAAAGGTCATCCTCATTTTTAATTAGATACACCCCCTCTCCAAGGGCAGAGCCCCTAGGAACCTTTGCGATAAAAGGATATGAAAAATGATTTAGGATCTCCCTTTTTTGTCTATCTCCATAAAATATGCGGGTGCGCGGATGGGGGATACCTAGCAAATCAAAAAGGGCAGTTTGTTTTATCTTATCACAGGCGTATTTGTAGCACTCATAGCTAGGAAACGTAGGTTTTCCTATAGTATTGAATAGGTCTGCATAAAAACTTGTGGGATAATAAATTATCTCTGCCTCATGAATAAGCCTTTGCTCCCAAGGGGTATAATCATAAAAATTCGGCTTTACTCCTAAGGTGATAACCTCTTTGCAATGGCTTAATCGACTTCCAATCGCTACCTTTGGCTTCATCTAATCCTTAATGATCTGAGTCGATTGATGGCCCCTGCCAATTCCTCTATGCGGGGGCGGGCAAGGTTTCCAATTCTATAGGGAAGTACTATGTCAAGCCCGTATTTTTCAATATCGGCCATGGTCTTCTCTAGGCCATCTTTTAGACTATTAGTATTTTTTAGATATTTTTTTGCATAATAATTGATAAGATGACCAATGGCCCTTGTCTGTCCTATATCTACCAATTGCTCTAAGGCACTTAGGTCTATAACCTGACGCCCAAAGATTATTGTCTTTAAACCCTTTGCCTCTATCTTTACCTTTTCTGAACGTATTGGGTTAAAACTCTCAGGCAGTGGTTTTCTTTGTCTAATATTGCCAAATTTTTCACCCCCTTCATTTATTCTCCCTGTACTGTATTTTCTTGCAATCTCCCTTGCCATCTCTGTAACAACATAAGGTCTGTATGAATCCATCATGATCACAGTATCTGCTATATCAAAATAATCCCCACAGCCACCCATAACAAGGATTGTAGAGACGCCAAATTCTCTATAAAGTTGTCCTACCTTGTCAATAAATGGAGAGATCGGTTCCTTTTCCTTTTTTACTAATGACTGCATCCTTTTGTCTCGGATCATAAAATTTGTCGCAGAGGTATCCTCATCTATGAGCAATACCCTTGCCCCAATCTCCAAGGCCTCTATAATGTTGGCCGCCTGAGAGGTGCTCCCACTGGCATTTTCTGTAAAAAATGAAGATGTGTCTTTTCCCAGAGGTAAATTATTGATAAATGGGGAGATATCAACTTTTACCACACTCCTTCCATCCTCTGCCCTGATCTTTATGGCCCTAGGGTCAGTGACTACATACTCCCTCCCATCACCAGGTATATGACTGTACACCCCCCTTTCTATTGCCTGAAGCAAGGTGGATTTTCCATGAAAACCACCGCCTACAATTAATGTCACACCAACTGGGATGCCCATCCCAGAGACCCTCCCCCTATAAGGTAGCTCTATCTCTATCTTAAGCCCCCTTGGACAAACAAATGGAATGGCACCCTTTAGTGGCCTGTCCTCTACCCCACTCTTTCTAGGAAGTATTGCCCCCTCCCTTATAAATGAAACAATATTTAATTCTGACAGCCTTTGCCTTAGAATCTCCTGATCTTCATAACTATAGACATGTTCTTCTATCTGTCTTTTATTTAGATTTTTATAGACTAGACCCCTCTCGGCGATATTTGGGATATGGTGAAAGATGACCTCCTCTGCCTTGTTTGCCAAGATAGATCGCCCATGGGCTGGCAGCCCTACAAAAAAACGTACCTCCAAATTATTTCCATTTAATACAACACTGTTTCTTTCTAATATTTCCTGTCTTCCTGCCTCAATATAGATCTGACAACTGTGTCCTGTGCCACACCTTCCTGAGAACCTCTCTGTCTCTTTCTTAAACGAGCGGGCCAAAAAGTCGCACAGGGCGATATTTCTCCTCTTATTTGAAAAGAGGGCCTTAGGTATGCCTGTCTTTTCTATGGGTACAATTAAGGTAAAGCGTGAGGGGGAGGCAAATGGGTCCCCCTGGACATGGTCTATACTTAAATGATACCAAGAAAACTCATATTCTCCCTCTAGTTTCTTATAGGCCTTATAGCCCCTGCCATTTAGACCCTTTAAAATGCCCCTTAGGTGAGCAGCTTCCTTTAACATTTTAAGCAGCCAGGCGCCTGGTCCTCTTTTTCAGCCTGCTAATCCTCTTTCTCAATATCTCTAACATCTTTTTATTACCCTCTTTTCTTGCCTCCTCTCTTTTCAATTTAAGCTCTTTAATCTTTTGCTTTAACTCCCTGATTGATGCAACATCCTTTTTCTTTTCTTCTTTGATGCCCTTAAACTTCTTGACTATGGCAATCAGCTCCTCCTTGTTCATACCGTGCACACCCTGGACATCGGGGATCTTCAAGGCAATCTCTCTAAGCTCCTTGATGGTCATCTTTTCAACAGGCTTTTCCTTTTTTTCCTGTGCCATCTTGACCTCCTTAAGTTTTCTTTTTATTGAGGGCCTCTATAAATGGTGTTACCAAATCAATAGGGATAGGAAAGACGGTGACTGAATTGTTCTCAGCAGATATCTCCCTTAGTGTTTGAAGGTACCTTAATTGTAATGCTATAGGGTACTTGCTGATAATAGAAGCGGCCTCTGTCAGTTTAGTAGCAGCCTGGTATTCACCCTCTGCATTGATGACCTTAGCACGCCTTTCCCTCTCGGCCTCTGCCTGTTTGGCCATAGCCCTTTGCATCTCTTGAGGCAAATCGATGTGTTTTATCTCTACCGTAGTAACCTTTATCCCCCATGGGTCGGTATGCCTATCCAGTATCTCTTGTAACTTTGTATTTATCTTTTCCCTCTCTGCCAAAAGCTCATCCAGTTCTGCCTGTCCACAGACACTACGCAAGGTAGTTTGTGCAAGCTGGGATGTAGCATAGAGATAATTTTCTACCTCAATTGTTGCCTTTACCGGATCCATTACACGGAAATAGATAACTGCATTTACCTTTATAGAGACATTATCCTTGGTAATAACGTCCTGAGGTGGGACATCTAGGGTTACCAAGCGTAGACTTACCCTTACCATCCTATCAACTATAGGTATTAAGATAATCAAACCAGGCCCCTTTGCTGCGATTACCCTTCCTAATCGGAAGATAACCCCTCTCTCATATTCATTCAATATCCTAATGGCACTTGCCAAAAACAAGATGACAATAATTAAAATAGTAAGTAAGCTATAACTATAATACATCTTTACCTCCTATCTTTTTTACTTTTAGTTTTAATTTCTCCACCCCTATCACACTTACCTTCTCTCCTTTTGCTATAGGTTCATCACTTTCTGCATTCCAATATTCCCCGTGAATAAATACCTTTCCTGTACCACCTTCAGGGATAGATTCTATTACTTCCCCTTCTTCGCCTACCAGTGCCTCAATCCCCATTCTGATCCTAGCACGTTGTGCCTTCATTACAAGTGTTAAAATACCAATAAAGGAGAGAGAGACAAATACCAAGGTAGGGATCAGCACCTTAAAGGAGACCTGTAGATACTTAGGGGCGCGATGAAAGAGCATGACAGAACCTAAGGCATAACAGAAAATAGCAGCAATGGTAAGGAGGCCATAGCTAGTAATCTTAAGCTCCAGGATAAAGAATATGATCCCCAATATGATTAATAAAACACCTGCATAATCTACTGGAAGCGTCTGAAAGGCAAAAAATGCCAAGACCAAACAGATGGCCCCTACTACGCCTGGCAAGATGGCCCCTGGGTGTGACAACTCAAAATATAGACCTGCTAGACCAATCATCATAAGTACATAAGCAATATTTGGGTTGCCTAAAATACGGAGGATGTTATAACGAAGTCCCCCTTTTATATATTTTACTTCAGCGCCTTTGGTATTTAGTGTAACCTCACCCAGGGTGGTCTTGACCTTTCTCCCATCCAATTTCTGTAGAAGTTCACTAAAGGAACCTGCCATAAAATCTACTATCTTCTTTTTTACTGCCTCTTCTGCTGTAAGGGAGATGCTCTTGCGCACCATCTTTTCTGCAATGACTGTGTTACGATTTCTCTTTTTTGCAATACTTTTCACATAGGCTACCATGTCATTTACTATCTTTTCAACCATCTCCTTTGGGGGCTTGCCCCCCAGATTTACTGGGTGGGCAGCCCCAATATTTGTACCAGGTGCCATAACGGCTATATGGGCTGAGAGTGTAATTATAGCCCCAGCCGAGGCTGCCCTTGCCCCACTTGGGGCTACATAGACTACTATAGGCACAGCGCTGTTTAAAATGGCCTTAATGATCTGGCGCATAGAGGTATCTAATCCCCCAGGTGTATCTAGGTGGATAATAAGGCAATTTCCCCCTTCCCTCTCAACCTGATTGATGGCATCTGTCAAAAATTCTGCAATTGGTGGGGAATGATATAATTTCCCCACCAATTGCAGAATTTTTGACAGATGCCATCAATCAGGTTGAGAGG
>JAGGTC010000122.1 GCA_021163945.1 Deltaproteobacteria bacterium
TTCCTTTAAGCTCTGTCCTTACCAAAAACTCAGTCTCCTCATACCTTAGTTTTACCTTTCTACATAGTGGTAGATGGGTCGAATCTCAAGATCGCTCTCTAAATACTCTCTATCCTCCAAAGCCTCAGAGGAGGCATAACATTGCCCTCCTGGCCATATTCCTGCCTCCTCTTTTTAGAGGCAGTTTAAATTAATTACCCAAGTGGGTAAATAACTTGGCCCCCAAACCTATTTAGTGGGTATATACCATGGCCCGTAATAAGTGTGAGATATTTGCTTAGGAATTATTGCAGTCTTTTTGATCTAGTTTATAATAGTTTATGTTTAAATTTTGTGCCTGAAAAGAACAGGATGAAAAGGATAGCAATGATAATAGCTATAATAGGAATTATTAGTTTGGTACCCAATTATCTCAAATCAGAGTCTCAATTCTATTGGGGTATCTATTATTGGAACTCCCCCAACTTAGAGGGATTTTACTGGAGGCAATATTTGGAGCACCCTAGAGGGGTCTGGTTTAGTCCCATCCCTTATTGGTTTGGAGAAGGCTGTTTTTGTTGGAGATATTGGGGTTATTATGACTGTCCAAAAAAAGGCCACCACTTGAGACACTCACCAAGAAGACCAAAAAATCCTCACTTAAAATCCTTACCAAATAGAAGGGTCTGGTGAGAAAACATGTCTTCTGATAAACTTTGTTATATGCAAGATAAATCATGTGGAGGCTGTTGTTGTGATGGATTTAAGAGACTATGGATTTTATAGATCAGCTGAAATTTGTGAAAATTTCTTTTGCCACGCTGCAGAAATATATCAAGGTCTAACATCACAAGAAAAGGAATTATTTAAGATTCTAACAGAGGCCAAAATTTCATCATCCCCCAAAAAATTTGACGTATAAAAAGTAGAATTGTCAAGCATTTCCTTGACAGAGACCAATTTTGAAGATACCATTTACTATGATTTCTCTTTTCAAAAAATGTCGTAAGAGAATTGGCCTTGCCCTTGGAGGAGGGGCAGCACGAGGTGGGGCCCACATAGGTGTTATCAATGCCCTAAAGGCCGCAAATATCCCTATTGACTATGTAGCTGGAACCAGTATTGGGGCATTGGTAGGAGGTTTTTTGGCAATTGACAAAATGGATGCACTAGAGCAGTTAGTTTTGGGCCTTGATTGGAAGACCATAATTAAGTTTTTTGATGTGGTATTTCCGAAGGTGGGTCTAGTAGAGGGCAAAAAGGTAGAAGAGATCCTCAGAAAGTCTTTAGGGGAAGTTGATATAAAAGAATTGCCTACACCATTTGCAGCTGTAGCCACAGACATTGTAAGCGGTGAAGAGGTGATTTTAAATGCAGGAGATATAGTTGAGGCAATTAGGGCCAGCATTGCCATCCCTGGTATCTTCACACCTATAAAGTGGCAAGACCGCATACTAGTAGATGGGGGGCTTGTCAATCCAGTGCCAGTAAATGTAGTAAAAAAGATGGGGGCAGAGATAGTAATTGGAGTAGATGTCAATGCAAAGGTAGTTATACCTACTATGCAAAAGATGAAAAAATTGACTTCAAAGGATAAAGAAACAAAGGAGGCCTTTCCCAATATTATTGAGATTATTATGAGCGCCATTTATATAATGGAACAGCAAATTACCAAGTATAAATTGGCATCAGATAAAGCAGATATTCTTATCGAGCCAGAGGTAGGCCATATCGGTTTTTTAGAATTCCACCGTACTCCAGAGACTATAGCAGAGGGGTATAAAACTGCCACAGAAAAGATGAAAGAGATAAAGGCCCTGGCCAATGTCTAGATATTATTTTATGCCCAAAAGCAGGCTATGGGTAAAGTGACTACCTGAGATAAGGGACGTATTAAATGAAAATGTCTCTGTGTGTTTCTTTAAATCTAACCTCTTAAAAATGGTCATCTCTTCTTTAATCATTTGAGGGTTTTTTCTAATATTGCCAAAACAATAGACCATCAGCCAACCACCAGGTTTAAGTCTATTTGCTGCCTTTTTAAAGAGGTCTTCTAATTTAGGTAGAATCAATGCATCCTTATCCTCCAGGATCAGTGTTTGTTTTATATACTCGGGTATGTTAGAAAGATAGATTATATCTACCTCCTCAGACAAGACCTCAAGGGCCACCTCAATAGGCAGGTTTATCAAAGGGTAGTCCTTTAGATCCCTCTTTGCCTCCTTAAAGGCCTCTATTTTTGCAAAGTGTGGAATAAGATGGGCAAAAAACAGCTCAAGCCTTCTAGGTGAAGGAAAGTGCGTATGGCCAAATTGTTTATCCAACCAATTTTTAGCATTATTTGAGAGGTAGTGCCTTATCTTAAAATAAATCTCCCTTTTCTTTTCTGGAAAAGAAACCGGGAAAAATGGATTTTTAGTAGAGGGGGCAAAGAGTTCCCTAAATTCGGAAAAAGAAAGTAGTTTTAAAGCAGCCCTCTTTAATTCGTTTATAAAGCAGGCCTTTATCGCTATATCCACACCAATTATAGTCCTTATACCAGTAGGCCAAAGGGAGATGATATTGTCTCCTGAGCCTGCAATTGTAATCATAGTCTTTCCTCTAAAGGAAAAACGTGGCCAGATCAAAAATGGAAAATCTGTAGTCACAATGTAAGGATCAGAAATAGTGGCAAAACCACTAACACTCTTTGCCCTGGGATTGATCTTATAGGCCCATTGATAGAGTTCATCTTGATTAAATGAAAGGATCTCCTTAAGCCTCATATATCAATCTGATAACATATCATTAATAAAAGGCAATGCTTGACTTAGTTTGGGTTTAAAGTTATCTAGATTGTAAAACCTATTTGATTTTTAAGGAGGAGGGGGATGGCAAATATTGTAAAGATTGAACGCGCCTTGATTAGTGTAACCAATAAAGAGGGGCTTAAGGAGTTTGCAAATGAACTCCATAGACTTGGGGTAGAGATTGTTTGTACAGAGGGAACCGCAAATTTCCTAAACAGCAGTGGCATCCCTACAGTTAAGGTAGACAAAATTACAAATTTCCCAGAGATTTTAGATGGGAGGGTAAAGACACTCCATCCTATCATCTACGCTGGCATTTTGGCCAAGAGAAATGACCCAGGACACCAGGCCCAGATTGAAGAGTATGGGATAAGGCCTATTGATATGGTGGTAGTAAATCTCTATGATTTTTCCTCTATATCAAAGGATCCTTCAATTACCATCTCAAAGGCCATTGAACAAATAGACATAGGGGGGGTAGGTCTGCTTCGGGCTGCGGCCAAAAACTTTCCCTATGTAACTGCCGTTTGCGACCCTGCAGATTATCCCTCAATAATAAATGAAATAAAAGATTGTGGGGGCACAAGGGGGGAGACTAGGCTTATTTTGGCAAAAAAGGTATTTGAAATAACTAGTAAGTATGACCAAATAATTGGGGAGTATTTTGAAAAGGTCAAAAAGACCTTTGAATCGGCTGTCGTTACAAGGTATCAACTTTCTGTTGACCCAAAGACATTTTGGAGGACAGGATAAGGAGGTTACAATGGCAGATGTAGCTGTAATAATAGGTAGTGATTCTGATAAAGAAATTATGAAGAAAACCCTTGATATGCTTGAGAAGTTTCATATTTCCTATGAATTTACCATCTGTTCAGCCCACAGAATGCCCCAACATACCATCCAATATGCAAAGACGGCAAAAGAGAGGGGGATAAAGGTAATTATTGCTGGGGCAGGTGGAGCTGCCCACCTGGCAGGGGTTATTGCCGCCAACACTACACTTCCTGTGATTTCTGTACCCTTAGCAAATCCGCCTTTTAATGGTTTAGATGCCCTGCTCTCTTCTGTCCAGATGCCAAGTGGTGTGCCAGTGGCAACAGTGAGTGTAGGTGATGCTGGGGCAAAGAATGCCGCCATCCTGGCGGCCCAGATCCTGTCCCTAAACGATAAGGAATTGAGTATAGCACTTGAAAAATTCAAAGAAAGGATGGAAAAAGAGGGAAAGGTAATTGGTTGAAGATAGGGGGTTTTCAAAGGACAAGCCTTATAGACTATCCAGGGAAGATCTGTTCTATCATCTTTACTATTGGTTGTAATTTTCGTTGTCCATACTGTTATAATCATCGTTTGGTCTTACCTGAAAGATATGTTGAACCTATTCCTATAGAGGAAGTGTGGTCATTTTTAAAGAGGAGAAAGGGGAAGATAGACGCAGTCGAATTTACAGGGGGAGAGCCAACCATACAAGAGGATTTGATAGAAAAGATGTCTAAAGTAAAAGAGATGGGATTCTTGGTAAAATTGGATACAAATGGTTCTCATCCAGAGATTATTGAAAAGTGTATTAAAAAAGGCGTTGTTGATTATGTTGCTATGGACATAAAGGCACCTTTAGAAAGATACTCATTTGTCACTGGGGTCTCGATAGATATAGAAAGGATAAAAGAATCTATAAATATAATAGGACATCTTCCAGATTATGAATTTAGGACAACACTCTATCCAGCCTTAAGTGATAAGGATTTTTTAGAGATATTTCAACTTATTGAGGGGGCAAAAAGATATTTTTTGCAGGTCTGCAAACTTAAGGATACATTAAAGGACTGTACTCACTTGAAGCAATTTTCTAGAGAAAAGATTGAGATATTGAAAAAAGAGGCACTCAAATTTGTAAAAAATTGTGAGATAAGGGAATAAAATGATTAAAAAGATAACAAAGAGGGATGGCAGTATTTTAAAATTAGGG
>JAGGTC010000196.1 GCA_021163945.1 Deltaproteobacteria bacterium
GCCTTTTTTATTATAAATTTATTTTAGGGGGAGAGAAATGATAGGAAAGCAAATCAGGTTAGAGAGGATCTTTAACAGAGAGACAAAAAAGACGGTCATCATCCCCATGGACCATGGTGTTACAGTTGGCCCCATTGCTGGTCTAACAGATATGAAATACATAATTAATGAAGTTGCATCTGGGGGGGCAAATGCCATTGTAATCCACAAGGGGATTGTAGTAGCAGGTCACAGGGGTGCAGGAAGGGATGTGGGGCTTATTATCCACTTGTCTGGAAGTACCTCCCTTTCTCCGTTTCCAAATACAAAGACACTTGTATGCACTGTAGAAGAGGCCATCAAATTGGGTGCAGACGCCGTTTCTATCCACATAAACCTTGGTGATGAAAATGAGAGGGAAATGATGCGCGATTTTGGCGAGGTCTCAAGAAGGGCAACCGAGTGGGGGATGCCCCTTTTGGCGATGGTCTATCCAAGGGGGCCAAAGATAAAGGATAGCTATGATGTAAAGGTGATTAAGCACTGTGCACGCCTGGGGGCAGAGTTGGGGGCAGATGTAGTAAAGGTCTCTTATACTGGATCCACTGAGACATTTAAAGAGGTAATTGAGGGTTGCCCTGTACCAGTGGTGATTGCCGGTGGGCCAAAGATGGATTCAGATGAGGCCGTACTTGAGATGGTAAAGGGGGCCATTGATGCTGGTGGGGCAGGGGTCTCTATTGGGAGAAATGCATTTCAACACAAAAATCCCAGGAATATAGTCAGGGCCATTGCCGGCATCGTCCACAATGGGGCAACTGTAGAAGAGGCAAAAAAATATTTGGAGGGATAGCCATGAAGAGGGTATGGGTAAAGGCAATACCTTGGCAAAAAAAGTTGGTCACAACGGCCATTGAAGGTGGGGCAGATGCTGTATTGGTAGAGGAGGGGAAGGCAGCCATGGTAAAACAACTGGGGAGGATGCTCACTGTAGCACCAGATGGTGACCTAAAACCAGGTAGGGAGGTGGTGTTCCACCAGATAAAAAGTAAAGAAGATGAGGAGAGGGTATTGAAATTGGCGGCCGATCACTTGGTAGTCCTCTCGGCCACAGATTGGAAGATTATCCCCTTAGAGAATCTAGTGGCACAGACTGGAAATCTCTTTGTGGAGGTAAAGACAGTAGATGAGGCCAGGACATTCTTAGGGGTACTGGAAAAGGGTGTAGATGGTGTAGTCACCAACACTACAAATATCTCTGAGATAAAGAAGATCTTGGAATTGGTAAAGAAGTGGTCAGAAAAAATCATACTCAGCAAGGCAAAGGTAACAACCATAAAGCCCCTGGCCATGGGTTATAGGGTGTGTGTAGATACATGTGATCTGATGGAGATAGGAGAGGGGATGCTTATAGGGAACAGCAGTGCTGGGATGTTTTTGATCCATGCAGAGAATATAGAAAATCCCTATGTTACCCCCCGCCCCTTTAGGGTAAACGCAGGCCCTGTCCATGCCTATATAAAGGTACCAGGTGAGAAGACAAGGTACCTCTCTGAGCTTAAGGCAGGGGATGAGGTATTGATTGTAAATCACCTGGGGGAGACAAGGCCTGGTGTGGTGGGCAGGGTAAAGGTAGAACGCCGTCCACTACTTTTGGTAGAGGCAAAGACAGATTCTGAATTGGTGAGTACTATCTTGCAAAATGCTGAAACTATAAGGCTTACCACCCCAGAGGGAAAGCCCATCTCAGTAGTAGAGCTAAAGGAGGGGGATGAGGTTCTTGTGGCAATAGAAAAGGCAGGGCGCCACTTTGGGCATAAGGTAGAAGAGACCATTGTGGAAAGATAGATGATTGATGCAAAGACAGAGGTCTACGGGATTATAGGTCACCCAGTAAGTCATAGCCTTAGCCCAACTATCCAAAACTTTGCCTTTTGTTATCACAAAATAAATGCTGTCTACCTGGCATTTGATGTAACTGACCTTGAGTCGGCAATAAGGGGGATAAGGGGGCTAGGGATAAAGGGGGTAAGTGTTACTATACCCCACAAGGTATCTGTTATTCCGCTCTTAGACAGACTTGATGAGCTGGCAGAGATGACTGGGGCAGTAAACACCATATTGAATAAGGATGGTCTGCTTATAGGTTACAATACCGATTGTCTAGGTGCTATCCTTGCAATTAAGGAGAAGGCAGATATAGAAGGCAAAGACTATGTCATTTTGGGTGCTGGTGGGGCAGCTAGGGCAATAGGATTTGGCCTAAAGAAGGAGGGGGCAAATATAATTATCATAAACAGGACATATGAAAAGGGGGAGGCATTGGCAAGGGCCTTAGGGGGGAGGTCTTATCCTTGGGATAGGATAAGGGAGATATCTGGCTATTGTCTAATAAATGCAACACCTATAGGGATGTGGCCCAATGTAGAGCAAATACCTATATCAAGGGAATATTTAAGGAACTTTAAGGTAGTTATGGATGCTGTATACAACCCCCTAGAGACACGCCTTCTGCGTGAGGCAAAAAGACTTGGCCTTGTCACAATTGATGGCCTTAAGATGCTTGTCTACCAGGGTGTGGCACAGTTTAAAATCTGGACTGGAAGGGATGCCCCAAAAGAGGAGATGTTAAAGGTGGCAAGGGAGATATTAGGGTGAAGGAGATTGTCCCTATCTTTAAAGTCGATGCCAAGGTGTGTGTACCTGGCTCAAAGAGCTTGACACATCGTGCCTTTATTGTAGCCGCACTGGGGAGTGGAGAAAGTCACTTAAAAAATATCCTATATGCTGAGGACACAATGCTCACGGCATCTGCCTTAAGGCAGATGGGGATAGATATAAAGATTGATGGTAAAACTGCCAGTATTATAGGGAGGTCTGGGAAGATCTCTGCCCCAAAGGATGAGATCTACTTAGGGAATTCTGGAACCTCTATGCGCCTTCTTACAGCTATATGTTCATTGGGCAGGGGGAGGTTTGTCTTGACAGGGGACAGTAGGATGAGAGAGCGCCCCATTGGTGATTTATTAGATGCCTTAAGACCTTTGGGGGTAAATGCATACAGTATAGAAAAAAATGGTTTTCCTCCGGTCTTGATAGAGGCAAAGGGCATAGATGGAGGGAGGACAAAGATAAAGACATCTGTAAGCAGCCAGTTTCTCTCAGGGCTCCTTTTGGCCTCCCCTTATGCAAAAAATGATGTAGCTATCGAGGTGATTGGCCATTTGCCCTCAAGGCCCTATGTAGATTTGACACTAAAGGTAATGGAGGACTTTGGTGTAAATGTAGACTATAAAGATTACAGATATTTTTTTATCTCGTCAGGTCAGGTCTATAGGGCAAGGGATTATACCATTGAAGGAGACCTTTCCTCTGCCTCCTATTTCTTTGCCGCAGCAGCCATCCTTAAGGGAAAGGTAAGCGTTTTTCCTATAGATATTAATTCTAAGCAGCCGGATATAGGCCTTTTAAAAATATTAGAAGAGATGGGTTGTAAGGTCATAGCAGGTAGGGATGAGGTCACAGTCATTGGAGGGGATCTAAGGGGTATCTCTATAGATATGAATGCCATGCCTGACCTTGTACCAACACTTTCTGTGGTGGCAGCATTTGCCAAGGGGGATACTATTATAAAAAATATCTCCCATCTAAGAAAAAAGGAGTCTGACAGGATTAGTGCAATTGCCAATGAGTTAAGGAAGATGAATATCAAAGTAGAGGAAAGGGAGGATGGTTTAATAATCAGAGGAGGTGACCCAAAGGGGGCAACTGTTGAGACCTACAATGATCATAGGATTGCAATGGGCTTTGCTATTGCTGGCCTTAAGATACCAGGGGTAAAGATCACAAACCCTGCCTGTGTAAAGAAATCCTTCCCAGAGTTTTGGGAGATATTAGAGGGCCTAGGATGAGGAGATCAAGTATCTATATCTTGCCTTTTCTATTTTTCTTTCTCTTTAGCTGTGCAAGTGTCTCAATATTTGAGAGGGCAAGGCCACTGAAGGAGACTACCCTCTCTGGAAAGGGGAGGGATAAGATACTCCTTATGGATATATCTGGTATCATCTCTAGTAAAAAGAGGTCATCTATCCTTAAAGAGAAGACAAGCATTGTCTCTAGGGTGCGTGAAGAACTTAAGAAGGCGAGCGCTGATAAGGGGATTAAGGGTATAGTCCTTAGAATCAATAGCCCAGGGGGTACAGTTACTGCCAGTGATATTATCTACAGAGAGATAAAGAAGTTTAAAGAAAAGAAAAAGGCTCCAGTAGTGGCCTGTATGATGGATGTGGCTACCTCTGGGGCATATTATATTGCACTTTCTGCAGATACGATAATAGCCCATCCCACATCAATAACAGGCAGTATTGGCGTTATTGCCCTAAAGTTTAATGTAAAGGGGCTTTTAGAGAAGATAGGCATTGAGGATGAGAGTGTAAAGTCGGCAGATAAAAAGGATATGTGGTCACCTTTTAGGGGGAGTACTGAGGAGGAGAGGAGGATAATTCAAGGTATAATCAGAAATTTTCATAAAAAATTTATAGAGAAAATAGCAGAGGAGAGGGGGCTTGGTATAGAAGAGGTTAAAAGGATTGCTGATGGCAGGATATATACGGCAAAACAGGCTCTTAATTTAGGCATGATTGACAAGATAGGCTA
>JAGGTC010000036.1 GCA_021163945.1 Deltaproteobacteria bacterium
GAAAACGCTTGAAGAAAAGTTAAGGGAAAAATGAAAGCTGCTATCAAGCTAAATTATATCAATTTTGCATACCTGTTAACTTCCTCTTCTGTAAGCACTCTAAACTTCATTGTAGCTGAAGGGATAACCGCAATCCGAAAACTACAGGATCCCTCTCTTTCACGAGCAGCTTCCGACAGACAGTTAACTACTAACCGGACGGCCTCGCCAAGTCTCATTTCTTCTCTATATTTCTCCTTTAATATTCTCTCGGCTCTTTCCCTGCCCATCCCGAGAGCTACGGCTCTGTAAGCCCTACGAGAGCCGCTCGGATCAGTAACAAACAGTCTAGGACCGATCTTATCGACGCCTCCGAAGATTATTGAAACCCCAAAGGGCCTTACAGCAGCATGCTGAGTATAAAGCTGCATAATGTCACCAACTCTCTTAGCTAAGACCTCAACATCAATTGGCTCATCATAAAGTAGCCGATTACTCTGGGCGTAAACCCTAGCTTGATCGATCAGGACGCGGCCATCGGGTGCGATACCTGCAAGAGCCGCTCCAATATGCTCGTCAACCTCATAAATTTTCTGTGTAAAACTAAGATCCTCCAGCCTATAATTAACTCTCTCTTCAGCCCCCAAAACGACCCCACTCAAACACCTCACACCAATTATAGTTGCCCCTTTATTTACTGTCTCAAACGCATACTCAACTTGAAAAAGACGGCCTTCAGGCGAGAAAATTGTAATTGCACGGTCATATATACCGGGAGTAAACGACATAGCTGAAACCTCCATCACCGCGATTTAGCCAGAGTCTATAGCCCATCCACTTTAACACCAAAAACGAAAAACCTTTCGCCGCCGATGTCGTACCTAATGGGGAACTATAACATTTTGACCCCATGTTCTAACTATCGAAAACCTTACCGTGACCATACGCTATATTGATAGGCTGGTTCAAGGAATAGTTTCCTTTTCGGCTAAAATTGCCATATTAACTTTCGTGGGGCTCTGGAGAGTCTTTAACATCATAATTTTCCCAGAGGTAAGAAATAGATATTTTCCTGACGAGAGGCTTAATGTATAGGGCTCTTGTCAGTTATCTTCTCTCCCTTGCTTTCTCTAAGCTTAAAGTATTGACGAAGAAGCTCAACCGTTGTTTCTAGAATGAAATAAACGCTATCGCTTTTTGTCTGCGGAACAAAAACTGCACAAGGGGTTAAACCCTTTTCAAAATAGTTCTTTATGCTCGCGTAGGTTAAATCACATATGTCCCCCAGGCCTTAAGCCTGCATAGCACATAAGCCGGACATGTTCGATGACGATTTAAGAAGGAACGTGCTGTTCTTGAAGCGTAGGGACAGATTGGTGGACTATACATCCCCTAAACCACCATTTACCCCTATACATCATCAATATACAAAATACAAGAAAATGTAAAAACAAAGAATTTAGCAACACGCTAGCGCGCTATATGTAGTAGGATAGGAAAGAATGTTAGGGAGAATCGAAGCCCCCTATATATGCGCATAGTTTGATTAATCCACCATCTTTCAATAACAGTTGTGATGCAACTCTAATCCTTGTTAATACTAAAAACCAAATATTTCTAGAAAAACAAGAAGTGAACCTTCAAACAAAATATTCTTTGATAATCCCTAATCCATTAGAAATTGGGCTATCATCCTCTGAGCAAAATTCCATAAACCTCAGGACAAAAGCTACATATTCACAGATCAACACAAGCACATCTAAATTGTTTAGGATTTTGGGATTCGCCTTGCTTATCATCAGCTTTTTCTGTTAATTTCTCTTAAACGCTACTAATTAAAAAGTACTTAAGGAGATAAGCGCTAACATCTGTCCATGTTTTTATTTACTTAATCGTAAGGCGCGCGTGGAATTGTTTATGTGGACTCTTATCCTGCTTATTGCGCATATCTTGCGCATATTCTTTGATATTTTTTGTATCTTTCCAATTGTTCTTGGCTGTTTCCTCTGGCTTGAGGTTGAGGCACTGTTGTAAAAGGGATTTTAGTTTTTCTTAACTCAGAGCCCAAAATGTTCTCCACCGCTTTCCCAATAACTATGATGTGCTTTGGTTGTTGTTCATTGATTATGTCTAGCAAATGATTTTTCCAGCAGATTTCAATTATTTTCTTTACAATCTTCTTGTAATTTTTTATCCCGCTCCTATAGAGGCCTACTATGCTGGCGTCAAGCAGCCATATTCCTTTTTCTTTCATTTTTTTCAGAATATTGACTTTGTTTTCAAGTCTCTGTAAAAGAGATGGAGTCTTTGTTTTGAGAACTTTTTGAAAACCTAAATTATGTTCATTCTCTGCAACACAAGAACTGAAGATTTTCCAGAACTGCCACGTTCCTATATTATTTCTAACTTTTCTTTCAAGCAACCCGTTTTCTCCATAGCCAAGACAGTAAACAAATCTTACGAAATGTAGTGGATAGTTTGGGATGATTTTGCTTATGAGCGCCTTTCTACACTTTATTTTATAGTCTTGCTCATCTGTGCTAACATGGGATTCAGCTAACAAAATAACATTAATTTCATCGGGTTTCCAGAACTGCCTATACTCTTCCACCTGCTTAACAACTTCTAACGAATCCACTTGAATACGATGCGGGATAGATTTTCTAATTAATCCATATGTTCTTTCGATGTTTCTCTCAATTTTTTCCTTCATATCTAGTCTTCCTTAGCCAATCCTAGTGCCCATTAAATTAAATGAGAAGATACCGGAAAAGCTTTAGTATTCTGGTTACATCATAAGTCTATAAAAAATTATTCAATTTCGATTGCTTTTTAATGAAGTCCGAAAGAGTAGTTTGGTTGCCTTTACAGACTTCTAAGGCAGCTCTTATGTGTTTGTCTTGAAGGTTCTCTAAAGTTTTCTTTAAGTCTGACCATGCATCAGTATAGGGGCCTTTTCTGCAGATTAAGAAAACATCATAGTAGAAGTGCCTTTGACCTTTAACTCTAATGTAGTCCACGAAATTGTGATATTTACGAAGCTCATTCGCCCTACATTCAAGGTTATGCATATATTCTTCTAAAAGCTCTTGCACATCATCACAAAACTTCCACCACTCATCCCCACAAAAGTTGTCCAAAGCCCGGCTGATTCCTTGCTTTTTTCCTTTTCTGAAAACGCGGTTTATTTCAGTTGTCTGAAAAACAAGAAGAATATCTCCACGGTTTGATAGTAGCGTTTCAAGAGTAGACCATTTAATGTCAAGTCCTTCACAATCAATAAAGCAGAAATAATTATCTACTGCATGTAGCGGTATACTCTGGATTACTTCATTGCAATCTCCTTGAATTGTATCATAGTTTGAAAAGTTGAAAAGTTTAAGCATTCGGTCAAGGGTTTTCTTTCGTCTGGAATTTATTTCCACAAAAAAATGATGCTTGAATTGTTCGTAGGGTACAAGATAAGAAAGTAATGGAGACCCCAATATTATATCCTTAGTTTCTTGGATAAAATTTGCTCCGGACGATGAAAGCAAGTCAATATACCAATAATTTTTGAAATGCTTCGGCACAATTCTTGAATAAACAGTTAACCACCACATTAAAATGATTAACTTAATAGCAGTCCATGTATGAGCTTGATAAAGTTCATTTCTATTAAACTCTTTTTCAATTTTTAATATGTAATCCTTCATCTTTAAAGTTTCAAGTTTTCTTGATAACCACTCCAGAGGATCAGATTGGCTTTGCCTCTTCTCCTTCATACCAAGCTCGCCTGATAGTCTTTTTGAGCACCAAAAATCCTTCCTCTGACAACTTCTGGATTAACTGTAATGTTTTATGTAACGTCGGTTCGGGCAATCTATTACTATAATTGTCATATCCAACATATATCATGAAAGGATTTATTTCCACAATTTTTTCCCAAAATTCCGAAGTAAAATCAAGTATAGGCTCTATAGACAAGAATTTCATATTCCAATCAAGATTTATCATCGCTCTTATTCTCTCACTTGGTTTGGGTGCTTTGGAAATTTTTCCGTAATTTATGTCTTTATCGGTTTCTATAGTTGCTCCCAGTATCGCATTTTCAGGAAAGTCAAAATCCATGTATCTTGACGGGTTTTTAGTTAGAAAGAGAAACAATTTATTTGGGAAACACCGTATATACTCTAACACTTCTACTATCCATTCATCGGGCACAAAATCACCAAATAAGTCTCCCATGTCACTTACGAAGATTACTCCGCCCCTCAGTTTTCTGTTAAATTCTTCTACATTGAGTTTGGGAATAAAACCATGCTTATACCTTTTACTATTTTTTAACTTGCCTTCGGCAAGTCTCCTTGCCCAACAGTAGATGCATTGATGAAGACACCCGCTAACAGGATTCCATGTTTCTGCTACAATGCTAAACATTTTACTTGCAGGCCGATTTTCCGCCACTGCCTTACAGAAAAATTTGGGCTCAATATGCGAATAATTATATTTTTTTAACTCCTTCAAATGCAAATGTTTAAACATATAAGTTCCCTTCATCCGATTAATTATATTATTTATTACAATTCCTCTAATACAT
>JAGGTC010000217.1 GCA_021163945.1 Deltaproteobacteria bacterium
CTCAATTACTGCACGTACATCAATAGAAAATAGGGCACTTAGGTCATCCTCAAGGGAGGCTATCTGCCTTATCCTCTGCCCCTTTCCTGCCTTATAATAAAATGTAATGATGTATGGGCCAATAGAGATATCGCTTATGTGGCCAGATACACCCAGCTCAGCAAGCTTTTTCTCAATGGCCCTTGCCATCTCCTTTGCCCTCTCTACAGACTGCATCCAGCATCCTCCGATACTGCCTTACCTCTGCCTTTGTCTTTGTAATCTCTTTTATAATATCAAAGTATGCATTTATTGCGGAAATGCCCCCATCACCCATGACCGCCTTGGCAGCCTTTGCCTGCTGCCTAAGAATGGCTAATTTTTCTTTAGATGCCTCATACTTTTTTATTATCCCTGCCCAGTGCTCAAGGAATTCTTCTTTTTCCCTCTCTAAGGCCCTCCTGTCCCTAGATGAATAGATTGGGACAGTAAGTGTAAGGTCACCATAGTTTCCACGGTGTACCCTCTCAAAGTATGCCCTCTGCTCATAGCCCACTGTAAGGCTAACATTAAAGTTGTGCCTAAACCTCTTACTTGCCACCCTTTTTATGCATGCCCAGTAGTCTATATCAGAGGCATAGGCAAGCTTAGTTAGGATTATAAAACTAAGTAAGAAGTTCCCGACAGGGAACTTCAGCCCGCATTTTCTAAGCATTTTCCCTCCTTGGCCATATCATCCCTATGAGAGAGAAAGGGGTAAGGGACATAAAAGACGCCGATATCAGGGAAGTCAACAAGTGCCTTCTCCTTTTCGCACAAGAGGATAAAACCAGTGCAGTTATCTTTAAGCCTTACCTCATCACCTATCCTAAACTGCCTATTCATGGACCCTCCTTTCTAAGATAGGGGAGAGTACCTTTATCACATCATCAAGGCAGAATGCCAAAATGGCAACACCACCGCTCTCCTTTACCCTAAGCAAAAACTCCCTCTGCTTTCTGTTTATGTGGTGGCTGCCTGAACCCCTTACCCTTGGCCTCTTTACCTCTATGGCCAAAAAGCGGCCATCTGGGAGTATGCCGATTATGTCAGAAAGGCCTGACATCATCATTGGGTTTCCCCACTGCTTCCAGTGGAATATGCCATTTACCTTTAGGTACTTCCTTATCTCATTTGTAATCTCCTTTTCTGTAGGGATATATTTCCCAGGCTCAACATAGCCTGACCAAAGCTGTATGCCCTCATCTATAAGGCTTGGAAGCACATCAGGCCCCTTAATAAGCCTTACCTGCATTTTTCCTCCTTTATGCGGGAGACTGTAAGGAGGGTCACAAAGCCAGTCTCCCGCTAAGGGCCAAGCCTTGCCCTAAATGCAAGGCGAAGGCCCGTATCCTAAGCAGTTTTCCTCTGTCCCTCTACCTCAGCCCTCCTCCTTGTGCATGCCTCTATAACCTCTTTTTGGTGCTCAGGCATTAGGGCGTTTATCTCAGGTGCATGCTTTTTGTACCAGTTCTTTAGCTCAAATATGTTCTCTATCCTCCCTATCCTCTCAAGCAGTGCCTCCTTTGCCTTTTCACTCTCTGCTACTGGGTCAATCCCCTCTTCAAGCCAGGAGAGAAGGGTCTTACCCGTATCAGTTGTAATAAGAAATGGGGGCCTTCTGTCAAATAAGGACGTCCTATCCTTTGTTGCCATTGCCAGGTGCTCAAGGCTTAGCTCAAAGAATAGGGTAAACTCATACTCCATGCCATCCCTTTGAATTGGTGCCATACCCACCTTCTTTATTACCGTCCTTCCCTTATCATCGGTTGTCATTATGTACTCCTGTTTGCTCCTCATCGTTGCAATGATATGCATTGGGCTTTGTAGCATTGCCTCAACCAGTGCATTGTGTGCAGGTGTTACCTCCCTCCAGGCAGTAAATGAGTTTCCCTTTGCCTTTGAGTATTTATTATGCATCTCTAAAAGTCCCCCTTCACCAGCCCAGGCATGGCTTATTGAATCAATGATAAGGACGTTATAGCCCTGCCTCTCTGCCTCCTTAACTACCTCAATGTACCTATCTGGGCTAAATGGTGGGGAAAGTGTTGCCACATCATAGTCACCTAAATTTGCATAGAGCTCACCGCTTCCATGCTCAGTATCAAGCATTGCAACCCTTCCACCAAGGCCAAAGGCAATAAGCAAAGAGGAATATGTCTTTCCAGACCCTGCAGGGCCTGCTATACCAAGCCTTAACCTTGCCTTCTTTCTCTGTGCCTTCCTAAACATCCTGCACCTCCTAAATTTTTTCCATCTCCCTGCAAAAATCTGCTACATCACAGTACTTTTCACACCTTTTCCCTCCCCATGTCTCCTCATCTGAACAGGGAGGGGCATAGCCTGTATCAAGGGCCTTTCTAAGTGCCTCTGCCTTTTTCCTAAAATAAGAGACTACCTCATTATCATCCATCCTTGGCATCTCAATCATTACTATTGCCTCATCAATTCCCCTCTTTTTTGCAATCCATGTGTTTCCATCCCTTGCAATTGCCTGAATGACCATCCTATCAACCCTATATCCAAGCCTCTCAATCATCAGCCTGTATGCATTTAGCTGAAGCACCCACTCCCTCTTTTCTCCATTTATTGCCTGTGCCACTGCATAGGAACCGCTTGTCTTATAGTCATAAAGTGTCCTCTCAATGCCATCATAGACATCTGGTATACCGGACAGTGTGCAGGTAAAAAGCCCTCCTCCCAAATTTAGAGTAAGTGGGGTTTCACTTAGCCAGATTACATCATCAACAGGTGTCTCAAGCTTTCCGTGTGTGGATATGCCAAGAAGTGAATATGCCCTTGACTTTGGGTCAATAAAATATGGCCTTGTTATCTCAAGGAATGCCTGCCTAGTACCCTTTAAAAGCTGGGTTACTGAGGGGATACCCTGCCACTCCCTCTGCCTTGAGATAAACCTTAGTGTAGGAAGGGACAGGCAGCGCCTTCCTTCCCTACAGGCGCTTAAGCAGTCTCTAAACTTTATTTTTGTCCCATCTGGGCATATAAAACCTACTGCTGGCACCTTTCAGCCCTCCTTATATCTAGGACTGCCTCCATTAGGCCCTCCCAAAACCTCTCATCATCCTCACACCAGCCAAGAAGGAAATAAAGGACCATCTCCTTTTGAAATAGCTCTAATGTATCCAGCATCTTTGTTAGTGCCTTTTTCCTTTCCTCTGGCATCTTCTTGCTCATTTGTGCAAAAATATGGCAAAATTTTTGGGAAGATTTATCGTTTTTTATAGCTTGTTGTTGCATTTATTGCAACCTCCTTGTTTTATTATATTGCACTTTTGTGCAAATGTCAAGACCTTTTTATTTGCCCTGCCCCCCTAGGGGGGCAGGCATGCTAATTTAAAATCCGTGATATTGACTCTAAATCATCAGCAATCATATCTAGGGAAAGGGAGGCCATCATGAGCCTTCTCTCTTTTTCGGAGGCCTCAAGGACATCACAGTCGCAGTCACAGTCACAGGCGCAGTTGCAAAGCTCTTCTAAATCCCTTGCAATCTTGTGAAGGTAGCTTGCATTAATCAACAATAACTCTTTACTTTCTCTTTGGACTTTCTCTTTTACTATCTCCTTCATTGTGACCCTCCTTTTTTGTTTTTTAAAAGCTTTTTTCTGACCGCTCTCACCCAAAAGGCAGTGTCCGCATAGCAGTCTGTCAAGGGTCGGCCTTAGGGCCACGTGGGCAGGCCTGTTTTATTTAGTAGTTTGTTGGTTTATTGGCTTATCGGGGGTTTTTATCTTTCTTTGCCGGTCGCATAAACCCGCCTTAGCGGGTTTACCCCGTGGCCCTTAGGCCGATTTACGAAGCCCTTGACAGCTGCGTAGCGGACGGTTGTTAAAAAGGAGCGGTCAGAAAAAATAAAAAATAAAAAATGATGTGGCCGAAGCGGAGGGGGGTAGCCCCCCTAAGGCGAGGGGAGAAGCGGAGGCCACTACCTATGGGGATGGGATACGAGCGAGCGGAGTGAAGTTGAGGCGAGGCACTGGGAGGGGCCCATCTTGCAAGTTTTTATTTAAAATTTTTATGAAACGGAGCGAAACAATCTAAAATAGCGAAGCGGTTCCCGTTAGGGAAATTTTAGTTTGTGAAGCGGAGTGACATCTATAAAACTTGCAAGGTGGGAGGGCACCAGTGCGAGCCGAAACGAAACGGAGCAAGCGAGTGGTCGGGGAGAGAAATGGTGGTGGGTTTTATTACATTTTATTACACCGGAGATGCGTAGCGAAGGGCACGAGGGCTTGCCCCGACTGACTAATAGGAAGGAGGGAACTAGCAAGCCCCGTGACCGAGCGGAGCGGCCTCTTATACTCTTATAGCCCTCTGCTCTTGTTGCCCCCCTCTTTCCCGTGCAAGAGGCACCGCTAGAGGCTGTTTTATAAAGATATATTTCTTTTCTCTTTGGTACTTTCTTTTTCTCTTAAAAATTGTTAATAATAATGGTATTTTCTACTATAGGTTAGTATAACGCCAGCAATAGCGAAAGAAAAGGCCACAATTATGAGAAAGAGAT
>JAGGTC010000105.1 GCA_021163945.1 Deltaproteobacteria bacterium
GGAATATATGAACATCAAAATATTAACACCTCAACAGTTTTTGAAAATCTATAAATTTAGTTCAAAATAAGAAAAAGCTGTTTTTAAAAAATGTACAAATGTTGAGTGTTATTATCAAAGGTTCTACTTATGTTCTCCGTTCCTTGACAACAATTCCCTTTTATTCCAAAATAATCCCATGAAAAAGCGTTTTTATGTCACTACACCTATCTATTATGTCAATGCCCCACCCCACTTGGGCCATGCCTATACCACCATTGTGGCCGATACCATCCATCGCTTTTATAGACTTTTGGGCTATGAAAGCTTTTTCCTTACAGGTACAGATGAACACGGGGAAAAGATTGTACAATCGGCCAAAAATTTGAAAAAGGATGTAAGGGAATATGTTGATGAGATCAGCGAGAGATTTCGTAATACCTGGATAAGGCTTCATATCGAATTTGATAAATTTATTCGCACTACCTATGATTACCACAAAAGGGTAGTAAGGTATGTCCTAGAGAGGCTTTATGAAAAAGGGGAAATCTACTTTAGTGAATATGAGGGAAAGTATTGCTTTCAGTGTGAGCGTTTTTATACAGATAAGGAGCTTGTAGATGGAAAGTGCCCAGATCACCTCACTGTCCCTACTGTAATTAAGGAGGCCAATTATTTCTTTAGGATGAGCAAGTACCAAGACTGGCTAATTGATTACATCAAAAAACACCCCGATTTTATCCGGCCCGAAAGGTATAGAAACGAGATATTATCCTTTTTACGCGACCCTTTAGAGGACCTGTGTATCTCAAGGCCAAAGAGGCGTGTCTCCTGGGGCATCCCCCTGCCATTTGATGAAAATTATGTAACATATGTCTGGTTTGATGCCCTGCTAAATTATATCTCTGCCCTAGAATATCCAGATGGCCCTTTGTTTAAAAAGTTTTGGCCCTTTGTAAATCACATAATTGCCAAGGATATATTAAAGCCACATGCAATCTATTGGCCCATTATGCTGCATGCAGCGGGTATAGAGCCCTATAGGAGATTGCATGTCCATGGCTACTGGAATGTTCAGCAGAGCAAGATGTCCAAGTCATTAGGAAATGTAGTAGAGCCTATTTCTGTAGTAGAAAAATACGGCCTGGACGAGTTTAGGTACTTTATCTTAAGGGAGATGACATTTGGCCTAGATGCAAATTTTAGTGAAAAGGCCCTAATAGGCCGGATTAATGCAGACTTGGCAAATGATTTGGGGAATCTATTTAGTCGTTCGCTTACAATGATCCATAAATTTTCAAATGGGATTGTCCCAGAGCCAGATGGGATTACAGAGTTAGAGGAGGATATAATATCCCTGGCCAAGGCTGTAGCCAATGAATATAAGGCCCTTATGTCTGATTTTTCCTTTCAAAAGGCACTGGTTCGCATTTGGGAGCTCATAAATGCCCTAAATAAATACATTGATACTGTAGCCCCCTGGAATCTAGCAAAAGAGGGTAGGGGAGGGAGATTAAATACAGCCCTTTATACAATCGCTGAAGGTCTGCGTTTTGTCTCCATGCTGCTGATGCCCATTATACCTGATGCATCCTCAAAAATGAGGAAATTATTGAATATAGAAGAGCCCTCCTGGGATACCAACTGGGGTAGCATTAAACCAGGGACTAAGGTAAAGAAGGCCATTGTCCTGTTTCCACGCAGGGAGGTAGAGGCCGGCACTGAATTTATAAATATAGATGACTTTAATAAGCTAGACATCAGGGTAGGGAAGGTTATAGAGGCCAAGCATATTGCAAACACTGACAGGCTTTTACAGCTTATAGTTGATTTTGGTAAAGAGAAGAGAGAGATAGTAGCAGGCATTGCAAGGGCCTATAGCCCAGAGGAGCTTGAGGGGAAAAGGGTGCTTGTCCTTATGAACTTAAAACCTGTTAGGATAAAGGGGGTATTGTCTCAGGGGATGTTACTGACCGCCTGTAAAGGGGAGATGATCTCCCTGGCCACAATAGATAAGGAGATCTCTTTAGGTGCAAGGGTAAAGTGAAAAATATAGAGGATTATTTGGGTTATCATTTTAAAGACCCCAATCTGCTTAAATGTGCCCTGACGCACCGTTCCTATGCCCATGAAAAAAATGTGAAGGATAATGAGGTCTTGGAATTTTTGGGGGATGCCGTTTTGGAGCTTATTATTAGGGATTATCTAATAAAGGCATATCCATACCTAACAGAGGGCGAACTTAGTAAGTTGAAGGCCTATTTAGTAGCTGAATCTACATTGGCAAACATTGCTAGGAGGATCCACCTTGGTGAGGCACTTTTGCTTGGCAAGGGGGAGATGAAAAATCAGGGATGGGATAAGGATTCCATCCTCTGCGATGCCCTAGAGGCCATATTGGCAGCCATATACCTAGATGGTGGCTTTAAAGAGGCCTATAATGTACTACTAGGGTTGTATTCCCCTCTAATCAAAAAGATTAGGCCAGATTTTAATAAAGATTACAAGAGCATTCTTCAAGAAAGAATACAGTCAACCCAAAAGACCCTGCCTAGATATAAGATATTGAGGGTCATTGGGCCAGATCATGACCCTACATTTGAGGCAGGTCTATTTATCAAAAATAAAATGCTTGGAAGGGGTATAGGAAAGAGCCGCAAAGAGGCCGAGCAGGAAGCGGCCAAAGAGGCCCTAAAAAATTTAAAATAAAATGATATATCTAGACTATAATGCAACTACCCCAGTAGCACCTGAGGTAAAGGATGCCATCTTGCCATTTTTGGAAGAAAGTTTTGGAAATCCAAGCTGTCTCTATCCCCTGGGTAAAGAGGCCAGGGATGCAATAGAAGAGGCAAGAGAAAAGGTTGCCTCCTTAATCAAGGCAAGTCCTGATGAGATTGTATTTACCAGTGGCGGGACTGAATCCAATAATACGGTAATTAAGGGAGTGACTTGGGCGCTGAAAGAGAGGGGGAGGCACATCATTACTAGCCAGATCGAGCACCCATCTATCATTAAACCCTGTCAGTTCCTTTGGTTGGAGGCGTCTGAGTTTGATGTAACATTTTTACCTGTAGATGCCTATGGCATGGTAGACCCTGAGGCAGTGAAAAAGGCCATTAGATCTGATACAATCTTGATCTCTATAATGCATGCAAACAATGAGGTAGGGACTATCCAACCCATTGCTGAGATTGCAGAGATTGCCAAAGAATATGGAATTGTCTTTCATACCGATGCCGCACAGAGTGTAGGGAAGATAGATGTTGATGTAGAAAGGCTTGGTGTTGATCTCTTAACAATAGCCGGGCACAAGCTATATGCCCCCAAGGGGATTGGGGCACTTTATATAAGAAGAGGCACACCATTTTCCCCCCTAATTCATGGGTCCTCTCAAGAGATGGGAAAGAGGGCAGGTACAGAGAATGTGGCCCTGGCAGTGGGATTAGGGAAGGCATGTGAGATTTTAAAGGAGAGATTGCAAAGGGGGCAGCAGAGGCATTTGGAAAGACTTAGAGAGAGGCTCTGGGAAAGATTAAATGATAAGTTAGATATAAAGAGAAATAGCCATCCCAGCCATTGCATTCCAAATACCCTACATGTTTCATTTATTGGCCTAGAGGGAAGGAGATTGCTAGAGTCAATCCCTGAGATCTGTGCCTCCACTGGTGCGGCCTGCCATGAAGGGAAGGCCAATATCTCACATGTCCTATCTGCCATGGGGGTATCTAAGGAGGTAGCAATAGGTGCAGTACGTTTTAGCCTTGGCTATATGACAAGTGAGGAGGAGATAGACAGGGCCTCAGAATTGATCATAGATGCATGCAATGGGCTTTTAAGATGATTAATTTAGTTGGCACCATAGCATTATGGGACATAGCCTTTTCATCCAAGGCTGCGGCCATTAAATATCCAAGATTTTGGAAGGAGCTAAAAGATGCAACAAAAAAGGCCAAGGAGTTATATAAGACAGATTTTTTTGACTTTCTAAGCCGCCATTTTGTCTTTATCTTTGACAGAGGTAACAAAACCATCTCTACTGGCTACTGTAAGTATCTTCAAGCCCCCTTTTCAAATGAGCTAATTGAGGCACACTTATTGTATATAGACCTAAACTTTTGGGAAAATTTATCAACCATTGAAGAAAGGGCCTTTATCTTAACACACCTATATGCCCATATCAGATTTGGACATCTATTTAAAAGAAGGATAGAGGGATTGACAGAAAAAGACCTAAATGTAGTTGCTGATATAGTGGTACATGAGTATTTTAAGCCAACCCAGTACATACTAGAAAAGCATTGTCTATGTTCTAGGGAAAGTGTCTTTTTAAGACATGGAATTTCAGCCAAAAAGGAGCAAAATTTATTTTATTATGCAGACCTATTTACCAAAAACAAAAAAAGAATCTCCCAAATGAAGGCACTTGAGAAGCCAAGACTTTGGGATGATCTAAAGAATACAATAGAGAAGAAAACTTAGAAAATGAATGTACTTTTGATGGAGATAAATCCATTTTCAGAGGAGTCCATCCCCATCTCTATTGGATATATT
>JAGGTC010000224.1 GCA_021163945.1 Deltaproteobacteria bacterium
ATATGTATTTACTCCTTATTAAGGGGCTCCTTAAGACATTTATCCATATCTTTTGTACCCCTGTATTGTTGATAGATGTATCCCCCTCCACAGTATCAGGATAAAATGGGGCATCCCCTAAGTATGCCATAAATTGTGGCTGGCAGCCTACCCCTTCAGGGCCAGACGCGGTCAAGGCCCTTCCTACATGGAGCCTGCCAGTTACCTCACAGAGCTCCTTTAGGCAAAAATAGCCCAAGAAGCCAACTACCCTGCCCCTCCTCTCGGCCACTATTAGGTATCCATCATCTCGTTTTATAAGATTCTCTAACCAGCCTTTATAAAGAAGAAGCATTCTATCCTTTGGCAGGTATGGGTCATTTGTAAAGCGATTTTTATAGCCCTTGAATGCATATTCCAAGATATCTATTACTGTCTTATAGTCCCTATCCTCAAAGGCCCTTAACCTAAAAAGGGACTTTATCTTCCTAGGTATTGTATAATTTTTAACATATAGATAGGTTAAAAGTGTATCTACTAGATAAAAACCTCTTTTTTGTAACATCAAGGCTGTCTTTATATCGGCTGTATCTAACTTAAATGATACGTGTTTTATCCTCTTTTTTATCATCCAATCAAGGCCCATATCCAAAAGCCTCTGCCTGAGTGTCTCATTGGCCCCATCTCTTAGGAACATCCAATCAATGCTGGCCATAGGGATCCTAAAGAATGAGCTATCCCAGGGAAGCTCTCTTAATATAATGATGCCCACCTCCCCCTTATATGTCTCAGTAAGTATCTTAGCGCCTTGCCTAAGGCAAGAGAGCACCCTTAGATACATAGCCTTTCTTTTCTGCCTCTCCTTTAGAAGGGGATAATTTCTATAGTCATTATAGGGATAGCAGTCTATTATAGACCTGATGTCTTCATTCACTTTTCTAAAATAATCTTCTTTGAAAGAATATTTTTCGGTATGCTACAGCAGCCTGATTTAAGATTCCTTTATAATATTTTTTAAAATCCATGCTTGCAGCCTCTTTTTCAGCAGTATGGAAATCTTCAATAGTTATCCCTAGTACCTTTAAAAAATCATCTATAGATGGCAATTTTCCTGTCTCTTCAACCATTATCCTCTTTAGTGCCTCATCTCTACTCATAAATCCATTTCTTATCAAAAGGCTATACTTTATGGTCTTATATCCAAAGCCATATCTCTTTTGTGCTAGATAATCTGCAACCTGATGTGCTATACAGTCAAAGTGCTCCTCTCCCATTCTTACCCCCAAATCCCTTTGCAATATCATAGATATCTTTTCTTCATCCCATTCTAGGTAATCTGGTAGGTTTATTATCCTTATGCCATGAAGGATCAAATCACTTAACAATTTTATTACAGCCATAGGACCATAGAGGGATAGGCATATCTGTTGAAACGGGAATCCATCCTTGATGACATTTTTAAAATACCATGGATTTGCCCCATCAGGGAGGACTGGGTCGGTCCTTCTAGATAGGCCCATAATTACTAGTGGTATATCCCTATCTACTGCAAAGCGGAAGATTGTAATGAGGCCACAGAGATTACAAGGGACGCAGAAATTGCCTGTCTTTAAGAGGAAGTGTCTAAAAAGTGCTTTTAGATAGGGAATATTTTTTAAAAATACATGGTCTACTTTTAATTTTCTGATGGCTAGCTCAATATTTTCTTTGGCCATGGGTGAGAGGAATCCATTGTCACCCGTGATTGACAATATATTTAGTCTATAAAGTCTTTTGCAGAGATATAGGACATAGAGGCTATCCTTACCACCACTAAGTGGTATCAGACAGTCATACTCCCTCTTTTTTCTTTTAGAGAGACTAAATATCTTCTCTATCTTTTTCTTTGAATTTAGCCTAAATCGCTCAGAACTTATCCATTTACCCCATGACTTTTCAAAGGAAAGGCAAAGGTTGCAAACCCCCTCTTTATTAAATCTTATCCCAGGATATGTCTCTGGTAATATACACTTACTACACCTTTTTATTTCTAACTGATTCACAAAAGTTTCACTTAACAGAATTTTTGAATTTTGGCAACATTACTTGACAAAACCCTCTAACCATTAAATTATTCTTCTAAAAAATTATTGGGGGAAGGGATGAGGGGGCTATTCTTTTTGTTTTTGATTCTTTGTCTATCACTTTCAACTGTATCTGCCAGAGAAATCTTGGTAGAGAAGGGGGACATTGTCTTTTATTACTCCTCCCCCTTGATTGGTTGGGAACAGGGTAGCTGGTTTTTATCCCTGATTCAGGCAGCAGATCTATATGGAAAGGAGAATAGATGGTTTAAGAGGTATTATGAAGGAGAAAATCTTGGGCTTGTAAGGTTTATCCTTGGAGATTCTACCTCTGATAAACAGTGGGTCTGTAACCACGTACAGATATATGATGCACCAACCACTGTCTCCTGGGATGAAAATCGGTCCCATATTGATGTTTTAAGGCCACCAATGGGATTTGATATTGAGGGCTGTTTAGAGGCATATAGAAAAATCACTGACAGAAGTGGAATTGTGGTCTGGTCTACCCACCCCCTCTGGTTTCTCTTCTTTTATGATACATACACCCCTTGGGACGCCAATAGAGAGAGGGCAGAAAAGGATCTAAATGTCTTATATGAACACATAATGTCTCAATTTGAGACTGATATTCCACAACAAATTGAGAAGGCAATCCATACACCAAATTGGAGCATGGCAGAGACCGATATAGGCGTGCCTGATTTTTATATCCGCGATGCCAGTTGCTCTTCTGGTGCCTTCTGGGCCTTAATAAAGGGGATGGTGCCTTATTTTAAGGACAAACACTGGACAGATTTAAGAATCCTCTTCCTAGATCACCCTGAGAGGGTGGTATGGGGTGATATGATTACCCCAGGTCAGCTTTGTGCCTTATTGTTAAAGTTTGGATTTAAAAGGGTATTTTCGGATATGCCTTATTACCAATAACGTGTTACACCAGGCCTTAGGTGATACCACCTACCCTTCTTTTTTATCCAGTAATCATTTATAACAATTACTCTATCTTCTTTGATGGGAACAACAGGGGGCCAATTTGTAACAAGCCTCATCTTTACGGGGGTAGAGCCCATTGGGCCTGAGCCCTCCTTTCCTATACCAAGAAACTCAAAGGCCTTTATAGTCAAGGTCTTTGTCTGATTTTTTGCATATTTTTCTGGTGTTATTTTGGTAGATATAGAGAGGTGCTCATAATAAAATGCCTTTTTAAAATCACCCTGCTTTGTATATGTCCAGTATCTTTTCCATGATTCCTTTAGGGTCTCACCCTTGGGGCGAATGCCACTATGGCAGGCAAGGATAAAAAGCAAAAAAAATAAAAATAACCTTCGCATATTTTGGAAAATAAAAAAGCCCCCCGAAGGGGGCTTAAAATTAAAAATTATTTCTCTTTCTTTGCCATCGGTAGCATATCACACTTGCCTGCCTCTTCCTCTAAAATAAAACCAACAGTATTCATTGTAGCGTTATCTAACTCCACCCAACCAGCGTGATCAGAAAAGTCATCACCTGCAGTCTCAAGGAGATCCGTATTTCTGGTAACCTCATAGATCTCAATGGCTGGATAGGATGTGCAACTTTGACTTTCATCACATACAGTAACATCTGTGATTTTGTCCGACCATGAGTTGTACTTAGCAGGTGTCACCAAGACCACCGTTCCTTTTACAGTATCACTGGCGTACCACCTACCATATAGAATTGCACCCGTTGTAGCATCCACACTATTTACGTAATCAATCTTTTTAACAGCACCCTTAGCAATGTACCCGGTACCTGATTGATATAAGTCATTTGCACTATCGTCCATCTGAAGCATGTAAGTTGGAAGCCCAACCCACCAATTAGGCTCACTAATCAGAGCAGTAGTAACATATAGAATATTAGTTAGAACACTTCCTTCATCATTAGCAAGAGTAGCAACATCGGTTTTACCATTTACTGCTACTAACTGAATATAGCCTCCATAAACACCCGTGCTTATCTCCTGAATATTGTCTGCACCAGTTCCTGGAACAAGGGTAAGCTGAGTTACATCGTAATAATCAGTCCCCTCTAAAGCCTTATTTACGGCATCTCCTCCTATGGGTTTTATAATTACCTTCTCACTTGTACTATCATAAGAGGCCAAAAGGACAAGTGTACCATTTTCGGAAAGGAACCAGGGATGGTCCTTTAGGTGTTGACTCTTGTGATTCCATACCATAACATGGACCCACTGATCAGCATCGTCTGTATTTAATATTGAAATAACTGTACTAACTGACTCACTTGCCTCAAAATAACAAATAGCACCATTTCCCAACTGCTCTGTCACCATATTTACAGTTGCCTTAGCAGATGCACTTATAAATACCAAACCCATTACCAAACTTAATACTACTAAAACCTTACTTAACTTCATTACTACACCTCCTTGTTAAATAATTTAACCATAC
>JAGGTC010000156.1 GCA_021163945.1 Deltaproteobacteria bacterium
TTTTTATCTGTTTCTTTAAATTTTTCAGTTGTCTCCCTAAATAATGCCCATACCTCTTTTATTGCCCTTTCTAGCTCTTGCTGAGTCATAATTTTACCTCCTAAATTAACATAGCATGGATGGGGTTTTTGGCAATTTATTTGCACGTTAGAACGTTAGCACGTTGACACGTTAACACGTTTCAGTTACAAGTTTATAGAGTTTATAGGGTTTATAGAGTTTATTGAGTTTGTTGTGTTATTCTGTTTGTAGTTCCTAAACAATAAATTACAGCGAAGCGCAATAACTATGAATTACGCCGTAAGGCAAATAACTTATGAGGTTTAAGGTTTCACGTTAACACGTTGGCACGTTCATAAATATTGAAGAGCTTGGGTTATGTATCTTAGTAAAGATGGGATGTTGCCTGTAAAGGGAATATAGTCCTTGGTCCTTAGTCCATAGTGCTTAGTCTGTAGTGCGTAGTGCTTAGTGCTTAGTGCGTAGTGTTTAGTGTTTAGTCCGTAGTCCGTAGTGCGTAGTTCGTAGTGCGTAGTGTTTAGTGCGTAGTTCGTAGTGCGTAGTGCGTAGTCGGGAAGGGATTGGGCAAATTGCGAAAGAGTAATAACTTTAAATAAATTTTTATTTCTGCTTAAGAATTCACATAGTTTTTTAAATCGGTTTATTACAATAAAATTGGGTTTAGCTGTTTTGTATTGAACATCTCTTTTTTTGATGAAGCTAAAGGAATGAAGGATAAATGTGATATGTTTTGGGCCTTTTTTTAAGCCATATCTTAGGATTTTTTTCATCTCATAAAAACTTGAAGCGCATATATCAAGAGTGCGTAATCTTTTAAAATTCCCAATCTTGAAATCATAATAATTGGTGATAGGGATTTCATATATGCCGTTGATTAGGGCAAGATCGTTTAAATACGTGAGAGGTGAGAGGTAAGAGGTGAGAGGTGAGAGGTGAGAAGTGAGAAGTGAGAAGTGAGAAGTGAAACGTGAGGGGTGGATGAAGCATGTTTTTCCTAAAAAGGAGAGATTGTAACTACTGTCAATCAAAAAATCATTTTCTTCTAGGGCCATAAGGGTATTTAAGTTAGCACCAAAACACCCAGCACGAAAGGCAATGGGTGTGACTCCACATTTTTCCAGAATTTTTTTAGCTTGTCTTATAAGATTTATCTGTTCATCTAAATTATATTTTGCAATGATATCAGGAAATAATTCTTTTTTCTTTGCTCTTTCTTGCCAATCTGGACACTTAAAGATTTGATAATTAGGATGTAGGTGCAATTGGACATCGTGGCCATGATTTAAAATATAATTACAAATCTCTTCTACTATCTTTTCGCCAAAATAAAAGCTACAAAAAGGTTCAACAAAAAAGGTCGCTTTTAAATTATGTTTATTCAAAATTTCTATAATTAGCGGAATACCATATTCTTTATTGCCTATTTGGCCATAAATGCGTTTATCTGCCCCAACAGGACGTAACTTGTCTGGTTTAGCAAATGCACCACCGATGCTGGTTTCAACGTCGATAGTGATAAAAACCTTAATCATGGTTATTTTAAAGTTGTTATACTACAAATATCCAAATCCAAATTCCAAATCAATGTCAAATTGCTTAAATGCCAAAACTGACTTTTATCACTTGGACTTTGCCATTTGGTATCTTTCTAGAATTTTTTAAAACTTGATGTATTCTCTATTAAAATCAATTCTTTTTAGACCGAAGAATAGCAGAAAATATCAAAGTAAGTTCTTGAGCTTCTTTCCATAATTTTTTACATTCATCTCTCTTGTTAGGATTCGCTTTCGCGATCATTCTAAGCCAATGTTTTGTCTCTTTAGACTCTTTTTTGCAAATAGAGTTTTATGTCTAAAATCTTTCTTAGATTCCGCTGCATCTGCTTCCATGTAATTAGCCCCAATACTAGTTCCAGATCTTACCACTTGGGTAATGAGCGGAATGTTAATAGGATCTCTAGGAAGACTTTTAACGAACTCAATAATTGCTTCTCCAAATCGTGCGGTTCGTTCCTCTAAGTCATATTTGTTTTTATTATTTAGATCATTTGGATTTTGGGTTTGATTTGACATTTGAGCTTTGTCATTTGTTATTTACTAACCTACTTTTAACACTTTCTTTATCATAAACCATATATCCATTATTCCTGGGAGGGGGTCATCCAGGGTTTGGATGTCATATTTTACAGAGGGATCAAAAAAAAGGGAGATATATTCTTTTATGGCCTGCCATTTTGATATACTTAATTGATTGGAGGATTTAAGGATTTCTAAAAATCTTGTTGTATCTCCGCCTAAAAGGCGACATTTAATACCAATTTTGTAGTTTTCTGTATAAAAGTCTTCTTCTTTTGCTAAAGCACGGTAAAGTAAATAGGGAAAAGGTAAACCCGCACGGCTGGGTAGAGGTGTTCCACCCCAAAATCGTCCATTTATTTCTAAAAGTTTAAATTGACCGTCTCTGTGATCACGAATATAGTCTATTTCTGCAACACCCTCCCACTTGATGGCTTTAAGGAGTTCTATAGAATAGGTTTTTATCTCAGGATTAATAGGAATGCTTTCTCGCAATACAGGAACACCACCTTTTACTGGCGATAAGTGCATGTTTAAATATTGAAAACAAACAACAGGTTTGCCACGAGCCATTATAATAGCAAAGCCTGTTTCTTCACCATCGCAACAAACTTGCACTATTGGAAACCAGTTAGCTTCTTTAAAAGTTTCCATGTGTTTTTTAAGTTGTGGATAAGAAGAGAAATACTTTACTCGAAAGTCTAATTTTGATTGTAATGGATGGTGAAAGTCTCTTGTAGCAGGTTTAGTTATAACTGGATAGGGAATATTTTTTGCTTTTTCTATATCTTCAAAACGATCAATAAATATAGTTTGAGGAATAGGAATACCCAATTTTTGCGCTACTTTATTAGTTTTTCGCCTATTTAAGGCATATTCCATTACTTCTTGAGGTGGAAAAAGCAATTTTACATATTTTTGTAATTCAGAACGATACTTATTTAATACAGTGATATTTCTTTCACTAATGGCAATGAGGTATTTAATTTCAGGATTTTTTTTGAGAATGTAAAAAAGCCTTTCAATAAAAACCTCTTCTGGAGAAAAAGGCAGAATAAATTTTTTACCAATATATTTAGAATAAAAACCTAATTGATTTTTCCCTGGGCCTGCACCATAAACAGAAACTCCATATTTTCCAAGAGAGCGAATTATTTCTAATCCAATTTGGGTGCCAACACCAATGACGAGAGTGGACATTTTAAATGGTGATTTATGGTTATTGGTTATTTATCGTTTTAAAGAAAATCCTTATCAGTTTTTTGTAATTGAGGAGGTCAAAGAGAGAATATATCTTCTTCTTTTTTAGCCTTGGGGAAAATAGGTCAAATTCAATCCGATAAGGATATTTTATAACTTCACCTCGGCCAGAAAGTAATTTTATTGCCTCAGCTACAATCAAGCAACCAACTGTATTTGTGACAAAGTTTATGCTTGCAGTTATTCCGTGTCCCCATTTTTTGTCTAATTTATCTAATTCTTCAGGAGTCATTTCTGTAATTTTTTTCATACCACGCCATTTTAAATAGTCCTTTATTCTCTCAAAAAGAGAGTAACACTTTGAGAAGCGATAGTCATAGACACTTACATAGCCACCAGTAATAGTAGTATAACCATTAACTACAGGAATCTTATATTGTTGAGCAATCTTATAAAAGATGAGGCCACTAGGAGAATCAGTGGTTTGGATAAGAATATCAACATCTTTTAAAAATCTATGACCATTTTCATTGGTTATGGGTTCTTTGATCATCATTTCTATTTCAGCATAAGGATTTATTTCTCTAATTCTTTTAGCAGCTACATCTACTTTATATTGTCCCAAGGTTTTTGTAGTAGCAAATAACTGGCGGTTTAAATTGGTAGGTTCATATTTATCTTTATCAAGTAAACGAAATTTTTTTATACCCCACCTAGCTAATAATTCGGCCGTAATTGCCCCTACCCCACCTAGCCCAGCAATAGCTACAGTGGTATTCATGATTTTATCAAGTTCTTCCCTTGAAAAGAAGAGGGAAGAACGCTGGAGCATTAAATCGGTGAATGGCATTTAAAAGTTAGAATGTTTACACGTTAAAACGTTAGCACGTTTGCACGTTGGCATGTTTATGTTGAAAACATGCCCGTTTTCACGGTTAAAAAGTTCTAAGTTTGCAAGTTACAGGTTTAGACTGTTTGAAGTAGGGGGTTCTCCAAAAATAAATTTTAATTTAATAATAGTAAAGATAAGGCAATTTGCAAGTTTATTTGTTGAATTTATTGGGTTATAGAGTTTGTTGAGTTAATACGTTTGAACGTTGGCATGTTGGTATGCCAATCAGCATTATAAAGAACTAACACCTCATCAGGCTGGATAGCAAAGGCAAAATGGTAAAAAATGAAAA
>JAGGTC010000152.1 GCA_021163945.1 Deltaproteobacteria bacterium
AACTAACTTGATTAATCGAGCTCCTTTTTATCAAATTACCTTCTGAAGTTGAGTACTTGGATTTTGTCTGGCATCAATAATTTTTTTATTATAATGACAATTTTATCTAGGTCTGTATCCTGAGAGGTGGTATAGATGTCAACGGCTGCATAACCCATCTCAGGCCAGGAATGAATACTCATAAAGGAGCTATTTAGCATGGCTACCGCACTTAGGCCCTGAGGCTCAAACTTGTGGGTCTTAATATCAATCAGGGTATCCCCAGATACATATGTACACTCCTTTAATATATCCTTTATAGTCCTCTCAGAGTCTATAACCTCCTCATTACAACCCCAAAGTTCTAAGATTAGGTGCCTTGCCACTTTATTCTCCTATTTTCTTGTAACATAGGCCTCTTCATCAAAATATAAATCCCTTCCAAGCTCCACCTTATCTTTTAAGATTGGCTCTGGCTTTTTTATTGCATAGATGCGAAACAGATTTGAGGTATAGAAGTCTATATCTGGGCGATTTACAGATACTGGGGCATCTTTTACCACCCTTAGACCCAGGTTTAAAATATCATCTCTATTTAAAAGATATGTATGAAAGTTGCGAATAATATCGGTAATGACAAAACCCATATTGAGGATATCTTGTTGGATAGTGTGCCATTTTGCCCTTGATGCCTCTAGGTGCGTTAGCCCAAAATAGCCTACACCCTCAGTCCCTTTAAGTGTAGAGACACAACGAGAGAGAAAAAGACGTATGCCCTCCCTTGTCTCTACAGGGTCTGTAAAGAATACATCAAAACTTTCCTTTAATTTATCTGAAACAGGCTCTCTGACATCATAGCGGATTAAGTCCAAATTATCCCATCCTTTATCAGTTTTAACATCATTAATAAACTCCAAGATGCGCTCATCTATTTCTAACACTGTAACCCTTTTAGGCCACCCTGTGAGCAATAAGGCCAAAGAGGTCAAATCGTCATCCCCCAATAAGACGATCTCCTTTCCCTCTACATCCCCTAGTTCATACATCAAAAATACCCTAGCTACAGTGTCTTTAGGTTCAATATAACCTTGGTCATATTCAGATATTGCCCTTGGCCTAAATTTAACCAATTCTTCAAATCTTTCCAAGATTTCCATAAAGGGTTTTAAGGATATACCCTTTCCACCACAATCTGGACAGACAATTGACCTAAAACCACTAAATCCAAACCTCTTTGCCTCACTCAAACCACTTTTAGTGAGAGAAAAAAAACCTGCTTTATGATCTATAATTTCCTTTTCCAAGAGCCCTTTTAATGAATCTTGGAATGTACGGATATCTATATCCATATTCCTGATTAATTGCCAATAGCCCTTTGGCCCATTCACTAAATTACGCAATATGAGATACTCTGCTCGATTCACAAATGTGATTTTTACCCGGGCTATTCTCTTGTGTCAAGGGTTATTTAAAAAAATAATAAGTTAATGGCACTCAACCTTAAGAAGACTGATAAAACTTGAAATCCCACCTCTCCCCATTCCACTAAGTCCTAGAAACAGATAGATAATTAAGGCAGTTACCAAAATGTAAAGAGGTAGAGAACACAGTATCAAAGATAAAGGATGAAGGGAGATATTTAATAGATGTGAACTATAAATCAAAAATTGTTTGACAGTAAAAGATACAAGAAGTAAGGGTATTGTAGTTGCGAATTGATATAAAAAATCAAATCGCCATCTGGATAGCTTGCTTATAAAATAGGAGAATATATTCACCCATATTATTTGAAGCACAACAACCTTTAATGCCAGACCAACTGAGCCTAATCCCAGACCAGGGACTGTGGCAGAGGGGGATGCCAATACAAAGTATGTAATAGGAATAGTGGTCATCATCATAATAATGCTGAGATTTGAATAGAGTTTGGTTTGGGCCGTGGCATAAAAATAACTTGCATTGATTTGACCCAATGATTGATGTATAGGATATAAAAACATTATTGCCAAACAAGGCCAACTTGCTTCATATCTTGGTCCAAGCAAGAGATAAATTATCTCCTTGCTAAATGGAATAAGAAAACAGGCCCCCAACGCACTTACAAAGCAAAGTGCACGGGATGTGCTTTTATATAGTTGATAGAGTCTCTCCTGATTATGGCGCTGGCTTGCCTCTGCTATTTCCTTCCAAAAGATATTTAACATGGATGTGGTAGCAATAAGGCAAATAGTGGTAAATTTTAAGCTAATGGAATAAAATCCCTGTTGGACTGCCCCACCAAACCTTTGCAACAGCCAGGTATCAGCAAATGAATAGGCAAAACCCACAATCGTATAAAGGACAAGGGGGGCACAATATGCCTTAAATTCATTAATTACATTTGATAAGTGGGTCTCTTCTTCTGATTCTATTAAGTTGTGTCTCAATCTTGCTGCCAATATAATTGCAAATAATGGATATTCAAATATAATCAGCAAGAAAAGGTTTGTAATGGTCAAGCGGTGGACTGAGACCATGGCTAATACAATACCCAAGTGTAGGCCTGCCAATATGATATTGTGCAATTGGACAATGACTGTGGCACGGATGGATTCCCCTACTTGAGTTGCTGTCTGCCATACCTTTGCCATCATAAAACTTGCCAAAAAGGCCAAAACTATCACTTCCCTTTTTTGCCCCAGCCAAATCCTATCCTTCCATGAATCAGGGAGGATAAAGGAAATAAGGAGGAATGCCACTAGAAACTCTATCCCTATCCATAGAAAATAGTAAAGATAAAATCTCTTCCCCCTTTTTCTTTGAGAAAGAAATGTATAAAATGCAGATGCTGTGCCCATATCAAGCAAAAGGATAATAGAGGCAAAGCTACCTAGCAAAAAATTGAAATTTCCATAGCCTGCTGGGCCCAATCCCCTAGCTATGATAATCCCTGCCAAAAAGTTTAGACCCATCCCCCCTATATTGGCAAAAAGGGTGGCCAAAAACCTTGTCTTAATGCTTTGGTCATAGATAATGGAGTTCATTTATAGGTTAAAGAGGGGCATCTAAGGAGAAAAAATTTATTTAAGGGAGAGACATTGTCTCTCCCTCTTTTTTGATTAGAAGCCAAGCATATAACCCCCATAGATATACCAGCAGCAGCCCATAGGGTGTACTCTACCATACTTTTTACCTACTTTAATTACCTTCATTTTCTTTCACCCCCTTTGTCTATTTAATTTCTATTTTTGGAATGCATAAAGGATGCCAGAGATCTTTTCTAGAGATATCGGCATAATCTACTTTAATTTGACAAGCCAGAGAACAAAAACGAAAAAGAAATTACAATATGGTAATAGACACAATTAAATGGAAATTTGGGTAAAATTGACACATAGGGCTTATTAAACCGCACACTGGTATTTATATTCTAGCTTGATTATCTCTGGGAGGATAGTTTCAAAATACCTCTTTTCACAGGCAATGCCATAGAAATCACCTGTTTTTAGATAGGCGGCATATCTACAACCACCCCCACACAATGGTACATATGGGCAGTGGATGCATTTTTTCCATACATCTTCTGTCATCATCTCAATAAAGCGATAATCAAATTCCTCTTCATAGATATTGCCAACTAAGGTCTCATCCCTCCCCACCATGGCTGGGCACTTATAGATATTTCCTATGGGGTCAATGGAGACATCCAGCTCATTATTCACCATCTTGCAAAACTCTATTCCAAATCCCCGCCTTGTTTTAAATCCCCTTTTTATAAGCTCCTTTTTTATATTAAAAAGCTCAATAAATATATTGCTATCTGAAAGGGATGTAGTATAACAGGCCCCTCTTGCAGTGCCAATTTGTCCCATAATAGGCTTAAAATCCACCTCTGCCAATTTTTCCTTTAATCCTATCTCCTCTAGATAGTCTAAAAACAGTGGTATTTTATGGATACTCTCTTCATCTACATTGCCACCCAGATGGATAGCAATTCTATCCACTGCCTCAATGACATTTTTTATGATGATATCAAATGAGCCCTTTCCCCCCTTAAATGGCCTCCTTTTATCATGAACCTCCCTTATCCCATCAATAGTAATCTTTGCCCCCTTAAGCCCCAAGGGAATTAGGCGCTCTATCAATTTGGGCCTCAATAAGGAGCCATTTGTAATTATCCCAAATGAAAATCCTATCCCATTTTCCTCTGTCCACTTCTTTATCCCTCTACTTATAAATTCAATTGGGGATACATGAAGCAAGGGCTCCCCACCATAAAAGGTGATATTTATTGTCTTTGGTCCCCTCTCCTTGGCCTTATCTTTGATCCAATCTACAACCCTTGCACTGGTTTTACTACTCATATAGCTAGGCCCCTTT
>JAGGTC010000087.1 GCA_021163945.1 Deltaproteobacteria bacterium
AATGAATAGAAATTGGGATAAGATATATCTGTCTATAAGTTTAATGTTTACCCATCTATTCATGCAGCAGTCGCCTAAAGAGATAAAAAATAGCTATCAGCAAACCTATATTTGGCAGCCAAGGCCCAATCTGTGGTGGTAGGATATTGGCCTTTCCTAGACTAATGGCTGCAGAAAAACAGATTTGGTAGAGGATAAAGAAAAAGATTGCCAATATTACACCGCCCGATGGTCTTTTAAATTGTATTAGGCCTAGACATGCCCCCAATATAGGAAAGATAAAGGCTGCAAAGGGAAGGGAAAGCTTTCGATTTAAGGCCAATATCAGTGCTGTTTTGTCCCCCTCATTTCTCTTTATCCTTTTCCATAGTTGCCATGGTGTGTATTCCTTTGGATTTTTTCTCCTTCTTCCTATATTTTTTGGAAAATCAAAGGAAAAATTGTAGGTCTCAAAGCTTAATATACCAAATTGATTTTCCCCCCTATCCTGTAGGATATAGCCTCTTTTTAAATTAAATACAAAATTTAATCTGCCTTTAGAGATATAGCCTGACTGGGCGATGATGGTCTTCTTATCTTGGCTATTATACAAAAAGACCCCCTCAAGCAGACCATCATCTTTTATATTTTCTACATAGACTATAAGCCTTGGGAGACGATCATAAAATATGCCTGGTTTTATGGCCATTTCTACATCTTTCCTTACTAGGTGGAAGATCAAATCCCTTGCTGCCCCACTGCCTAAAGGGATGCCAAATGAGGTAATAAATAGGGTAAAAACCATACATACAAAACCAAAAAAGATAACTGGGGGAAAGAGCCTAATGGGATTTATACCAGATGCCTTAAGGGCAATGTACTCCTTATCATGGGACATACGTAGGGTGGTAAGCAGTGGAGACATGAATGCTACTGTAGGGATAATTATCGATAGGAAATAGGGGATTGTATAAAGGAGTAGTTTTAAGATAACTATGATGCCTACATGATGAGTTACCATCAGCCTTGCTATTTCAAACATCTTACCTATAAGGAAGAGGAAGATAAATACTAGGAGGCCAATAAAAAAGATAGAAAAGACTTCCTTAATTAAGTAATATGAGATAAGTGAGTGGCGAAAAGGCATTACTTATTATACATTTTTTTGCCAATTGACAACTATAAACAGGCAGGGTAATGTTTGAATATGGCTAATATATTAACTATTGCAGGGCTTGATCCTAGTGGTGGTGCTGGCATTGCTGCAGATCTAAAGGTCATTACACTCTTGGGAGAGGTTGGGCTCACAGTACCTACTGCATTGACTGTTCAAGATAGTCAAAAGGTGTATAATATATTCCCTGTCTCACCTGAGATTATTGATAAACAATTAGATATTTTATGGAGTGATTTTCAAATAGATGCAATAAAGATAGGAATGATATACTCATCTGAGGCAATCTTTTTAATCTCACAGAAAATGAAACAATATCAGCCTAAGATCTTGGTATGTGACCCAATTATAAGGGCAAAGGATGGCTCCCTGCTTCTAAGGGACATAGAGGCCCTAAAAAGAGAAATTTTCCCCCTCTCTACAATCATTACCCCCAATATAGATGAGGCTAGTACCATTATAGGGGGAAAAATAGAGGGTGTAGAGGACATAAAAAGGGTGGCAAAGGAACTTTATAAATTAGGCCCAAATGCCATTCTTATAACAGGTGGAGACCTACCAGATAAGGCTATAGATATCCTCTATGATGGATATAAATTTTATACATTTGAGGCTATAAAAAGGGGGGAGAGGCCTGTACATGGCACAGGATGTCTATTTAGTACAGCCATAGCAACTTTTTTGGCCAAGGGGAAAGGGCTATTAGAGTCGATAGAAGAGGCAAAGAAACTTACAAAAATGGCTATAGATTTTTCACTAAATTGTGGAAAGGGAAATTTAATTGGCAATCCCTATGCCTATGTAGCCAATGAGGCAGAGCGCTACCTTGTAATTAAAGAATTAAAAGAGGCATATCACCTGCTTAGGTCAAAGGGCATGGGGAGGTTTATTCCTGAGGTAAGGAGTAATTTGGTCTATGCACTGCCCTATGCAACCAGTCATAAAGAAGTAGCTGGCTTTCCAGGGAGACTGACGGTAGTAGGTGGGAGGATAGTAGCATTTTCTTTACCAGATTTTGGGGTATCTAGACATATGGCCAGTGTAGTATTAAAGGTCATGGGTTTTGACCCTAGCTATCGTTCGGCCATGAATATAAAATATGAAGAAGAGACCATTAAGGCAGCAAAAAAACTAGGTTATAATGTAATAGAGGTCAAGAGGGGAGAAGAAATACCCAGCTTTAAAGAGATAGAAGGGTACTCCTTGCCCTTTCTTACAGAAAGGGCTATATCTATGACTAAAATTGTACCAGATATAATCTATGACCTTGGAGATATGGGCAAGGAGCCTATGATTAGGATAATAGGAAGGACGCCAAAGGAGGTAGTAAAAAAATTTATTAATTTGCAAAGGGAGGTTAATTAAAGGTGTTTGACACACAGGTTTCATTGGCAAAAAAGGGTATAACTACACCACAGATGGAGGCAGTGGCAAAACAAGAGGGTGTTGCCATTGACAAAATAATGGAGGGTGTCTCCAAAGGGGAGATAGTCATCCCTTGCAATAAAAAGCGTAGGCTCAAAGGCCCTAGGGCAATCGGTAAAGGGCTCTTTGTAAAGGTAAATACAAATATTGGGACCTCATCAGACCATATTGAGCTCTCTGAGGAGATTGCAAAATTAAATGTGGCCTTGGAGGCAGGGACTGACACTGTTATGGATTTAAGCACAGGGGGTGACCTAGATAATATCCGTAGGACGCTGATAAAAAATACGCCTGTACCATTTGGGACAGTACCTATTTATCAAGCAGCTATAGAAACTGTTCAGATGAAGGGTGGGATTGTAAAGATGACAGTTGAGGACATATTTAATGTCATTGAAAGGCAGGCAGAGGATGGGGTGGACTTTATGACGATCCACTGCGGTGTTACATTACAGTCATTAGAGCGTCTAAGGAGGCAGGGCAGACTTACCCACATTGTTAGCCGTGGAGGGGCATTTTTAACTACCTGGATGATATACAATGAAAAAGAGAATCCCCTTTATCAATACTATGACCGTCTCTTAGAATTGGCAAGGAAGTATGATATAACACTTAGCCTAGGGGATGGATTAAGACCAGGCTCTTTACCAGATGCCACAGACCGTGCCCAGATTGAGGAATTGATCCTGCTTGGGGAACTTACAAAAAGTGCAAGGCAAGAGGACGTCCAGGTAATGATTGAGGGGCCAGGCCATGTACCCCTAGATCAGATAGAGACCAATGTCTTGTTAGAGAAGAAGCTTTGTAATGGGGCACCATTTTATGTTCTGGGGCCACTCGTAACAGATATTGCCTCAGGTTATGACCACATTGCAGCTGCCATTGGTGGTGCAATGGCTGCATTGGCTGGTGCAGACTTCCTTTGTTATGTTACTCCAGCAGAACACCTGCGCTTGCCCACCATAGAGGATGTAAGGGAGGGGGTAATTGCTACAAAAATTGCTGCCCATGCGGCAGATCTGGCCAGAGGAAATCCCAAGGCCTGGGAGAGTGATTATAGAATGTCAAAAGCAAGAGGAGAACTGGATTGGAAGACACAAATAGAGCTCTCAATTGACCCTAAAAAGGCAAGAAGTTATAGAGAGAGCCGAAGGCCAAAAATCTCTGATGTCTGCACTATGTGTGGCAAATATTGTGCTATCAAACTGGTAAAAGAGTACTTAGGCTGTGCCTAATAAAACAAATTACTTAAACATCTCTCTTAATTCCTTACCTGGTTTAAAACGTACTACCTTTGTGGCAGGAATCTTGATAGGTGCACCTGTCTGTGGGTTACGCCCCTCCCTAGCTGCCCTCTCCACTACCTTGAATGTGCCAAAGCCAGTCAGGGTAAGTTTACCTTGATCTTGAAGAATACTTTTTATCTCATTGAGAAAGGCTGTTAAAATCCTCTCCACTTCTGTTTTTTTCATATTTGTTTCATTTGCCACCCTTGAAATTAATTCTGCCTTTGTCATAGTTGCCTCCTTTTTTTATTGACATTGAATTTAACCATAAATTCTCTATCATAAAAAAGACCTTTTTGCAACAAGAAAATAGCAGAAAATCTCAGGTTATTTTTTTCTTTAACTTTACAGTCCTTATTATAGATGTTATATTATACTGGTAATAAA
>JAGGTC010000056.1 GCA_021163945.1 Deltaproteobacteria bacterium
CTACTGAGCTTGTGGCAAAACTTCCCTATAAGCTTATGCAAAGGGATGAAATCAAGAAATTGCCACAAGCAGAACAAGATGCATTAAAAAGAAACTTCCAAGAAATAGAAAATGTAAGGCCATTTTCAGCCACCCTGGAGTGGTTACTTTATCAGGTAAAAAAGAATTTGACCCTAAAAGAGGCCATTGAGGATACAGTGGATGAAGTAATAGAAGAGTTTAATAAATTAGAGTTTGTGAAAAAGTGGTATAAGCATCACGATAAATGGTATGAATTTTGGGATGAGGCAGATCAGATTCAGTCTTTTTTATATTTGCTTGAAAAATTTAAGGTTTTTTCTCTTGAAAAAATTATGCCCCTTTTGGAGAGGATAAAAAAGCGTTTTGAAAAGGGATGACCTTCTAGAGGCTGCTATAAAAGAATATGTTCATTTAGACAATCGCATAAGATATATAGTTTATGGACACACTCATATACCTGTTCAAGTACCTTTGCGGGTGATAGAGAATCCCTATCAAGAAGATGTCTATCTAAATACAGGCACCTGGCGTACCAGATATCACAAATGTAAAGAAGGAATGGGATTTATCGGCTGGAAAAATCTTACCTATGTCATTTTTTATAAAAAAGAAGAAAGAAAATCAGATTTCCCTCCGTTTGAGACCTGGACAGGTACATTAAAGACTTAAAACTTGACAAACCCCCTTTGGTTAATGTTCAATAACACAAATTTGATTGAGGGTTTGTTGTGCCAAGACAAGTTTCTCCTATAAGGTGGGAAAATGGAGAGGTATCTATTTTGGATCAAAGGCTTTTGCCCTGGAGGGTTCACTACATTAAATGTAAGAACTATAGGCAGGTGGCAAATGCCATAAGGTATATGGCCATAAGGGGTGCGCCCGCCATTGGCATTGCCGCCGCTATGGGCATTGCCCTAGGAATAGCTAAATTAAGAAGTACAAAGGGATTAGAGGAAAGATTTAATAAGATTTGCCAAGCCATAATTGATACAAGGCCCACTGCCCAAAATCTATTTTGGGCCGTATCTCGGATGAGACAGGTATTTTATGCCCATAAAAACAGACCACTTCCTGAATTAAAGGGACTACTTATCAAAGAGGCCAAGGATATCTTAGATGAAGACATCACAACCAATAAAGAGATTGGGAAAAACGGAAAGGCATTGATTAAACCAAATATGACAGTATTAACCCACTGCAATGCCGGGGCATTAGCCACTGGCGGTTATGGGACTGCACTTGGTATAATACGTGCTGCATGGGAGGCAGGGGTAAGATTTAGGGTCATGGCCAGTGAAACAAGGCCGTACCTTCAAGGGGCAAGGCTTACTTGCTGGGAGCTCTCCCAAGAGGGCATCCCAGTAACGCTAATTACTGATAGCACCGCTGGCTATTTGATGAGTAGAGGGAGGATAGATCTAGTCATTGTAGGGGCCGATAGAATTGCTGCAAATGGTGATACTGCCAATAAAATTGGTACATATAGCCTTGCTGTCCTGGCAAAGGAGAGTAGTATCCCATTTTATGTGGCTGCACCATTTTCAACCATTGATTTAGGCCTTCCCAGTGGAAAATACATACCCATAGAGGAGCGCTCAGGAAAGGAAGTCCTTTACATTGGTAAAAGGAGTATAGCCCCAGAGGGTATAAATGCATTATACCTAGCATTTGATATAACACCTCATAGGTATATTACAGGGATTGTTACAGAAAAGGGTATTATTAGAGCACCATATAAGGAGAATATTAAAGTATTTGGAGGTAGTAAATGGTAAAAAAGGCCAAATATATTTGGATGGATGGGGAATTAGTTGATTGGGATAAGGCCAATATCCATGTCTTAACACACACCCTACACTATGGACTAGGGGTATTTGAGGGTATCCGCTGTTATAGGTGTGTGGATGGACGCTCGGCTATATTTAGATTAAAAGACCATATAGATAGGCTATTCAATTCTGCCCATGCTATGCTTATAAAGATACCATTCACTAAGGAACAGATTATTGATGCCATCTTTGAGACATTAAAGGCAAATGGACAAAAGGAGGCATATATAAGGCCTATTGTATTTATTGGTGAGGGGGTAATGGGGGTCCACCCACAAGACAACCCTGTACGCGTAAGTATTATTACATGGCAGTGGGGTGCCTATTTGGGAGAAGAGGGGCTAAACAATGGGATAAGGGTAAAGACATCCTCCTTTACCAGGCATCATGTAAATGTCATGATGACAAAGACAAAGACCTGCGGGAATTATGTCAATTCCATCCTGGCAAAGATAGAGGCAATAAATGCCGGCTATGATGAGGCAATCATGCTGGATACAGAGGGCTATGTATGTGAGGCTACCGGGGAAAATATCTTTATTGTAAGAAATGGTAAATTAAAAACACCCCCGCTTCTTTCTATATTAGAGGGGATTACAAGGGATAGCATAATTACCCTGGCAAAGGATTTAGGCTATGAGGTTATAGAGGAAAGATTCACTAGAGATGAACTATATATAGCAGATGAGGCATTTTTTTGTGGTACTGCGGCTGAGGTTACACCTATTAGAGAGGTAGACAATAGACAGATTGGTATAGAACCCCCAGGGACCATCACAAAGATGATGCAAAGGCTATATTTTGATATAGTCCATGGAAAGGAAGAGAGGTATCTACACTGGCTAGACTTTGTAAAATAAAAATCTAACCGTTCATCCTTAGTTTTTGACCTTTCATCTCTTAAATCTAACCACTTATCTAATTTTGGTTAACTTTTTTGAACATCTAGATTAAATAGTTATTGGGGGGTTAAAGATGGCAGGGATTGTATGTAGAAAAAGGGTAGTCTTGTTTTTTGTTTTGGTCTTTTTAATTGTGGGTTTGGTATTTCCAAGGATAGGCCTTGCAAAAGAGGGGCTAAAAAAGAGGGTAGAGGAACTGGAAAAGAGGGTAGAAGAACTGGAAAGGTTGTTGAGTGAGTATAAGGCCTTATTAAAAGAGATAAAAAAAGAGGCTGTAAAACCGGCTGAAAGGGTAGAGGTTTTAAAACCAGAGAAAAAGCCACCCAAAAAGCCTAGTGTATTGTCTAAATATCAGATGGAGCTTGGTGGGAGGATAAAGATTGATACTCACTATGATACAGTGGCCTTTGAGTCCTATAATGACTTTATTGGTGTTATCTCTGCACATCCAGACTATAAAGGAGACTCCATCAATTTTAATCCTAGGGATACAAGATTTGACCTAAAAGTAAGACACACTACAGGAAATTTTACTGGCTTTGGTAGGATTGAGACAGACTTTTATGGGGATATTTTAGGCAATAATATCCAACCTCGCATCCGCCTGGCCTATGTTGATTTGACCAATAATAAGACAAATACTGGCCTTAGAGTAGGCCAGGACTGGATTCCTGTCCCACAGCAAAACCCACATATGTGTGAATTTGGTATTTTGGCAGGTGGAGGCAACCTCTGGTGGCGGATTCCCCAGATTACTTTGAGGCAGAGATATGGGAATTTTGAGTTTTTGGCCTCTTTAATGCGGCATAGGAGGATCTCTGTCTTTGAGGATCAATGGGGATGGCCCTGGGCACTTTTTCGTGTGGCCTACAGTCTAAATTTTCTAGATAAAGGTAGCCTAATTGCCCTAGGTGGTGGTTATATGAGCGATAGAAGGAAGATGGCAATTTGGAAAGGGAAATGGGAATTGAAGGGCCCTGAAAAAAGGATTCATAGGTGGTTGGCTGCATTTGAATATAGGCTTAAAAAAGACCCACTGGAGCTAAAGGGTGAGGTATGGGTAGGTCAAGGGCTTGGAAGCCACTTCCTGAGATATGATATGGATTACAACCCATTTACTGGTGAAGAGATTAGGTCTCAAGGTGGTTTTGCAAGCTTATTATATAAAACACCTATCAAAAACGTAACATTTGCTAGTGGTTTTGGTATAGATCACAATACTACCTCTGACCTTAAGCAATTTGATTGGGGAGAAAGGGGAGACTATGGTTTTTACAAACGTCGGTTTAAACAAAATTTGGTATGGTTTGGAAATATAGGTTATCAGATAACCAAGGGGATAAAGCTTATGCTAGAGTATATCCACATGAACACCATGCGTGATGATGTAAGGGAGGGTAACAGGATTACCTTTAGTACTTTTTATAGCTTTTAAGAAGAAAAGGAGGAGAAAATGAGCGGAGTGACGTGGGTTTGGATACTACTTATTGGT
>JAGGTC010000066.1 GCA_021163945.1 Deltaproteobacteria bacterium
GTCATGGATTCAATATACGTCCAAGATTGTAGGTAAAGATGGTTTTATATTAGGGATAGACATACAGCCATTAAAGATTAATACTTCAGAAAATGTACATTTTTTAGAAAAAGATGTATTTGACTTAGATATAGAGGAAATTTCACATAAAAAATTTCATGTGGTATTAAGTGATATGTCCCCAAACACTACAGGGAAAAAGGATGCAGATGCATACCATTCATTCAGGCTCTCAATGCGTGCATTGGAGGTAGGTGATGTTGTATTAAAAAAAGGAGGACATATTGTCTGCAAGGTACTTGAGGGAGGTGATTTTAAAACACTTTTAGAGATGTTTAGGATGAAATTTCGCCTTGTAAGGCCATTTAAGCCAAAAAGTTCACGGTCTGTAAGTAGAGAGATATACTTAATAGGATTAGATAAAATTTAAATAGGGGAGGTTTTATGGCAGGCCACTCCAAATGGGCACAAATTAAGAGAAAAAAATGGGCTATGGATGCAAAAAAGGGGAAGCTCTTCACAAAGTTAATCAGGGAGATTATTACCTCAGCCCGCTTGGGGGGAGGAGACCCAGAGAACAATCCAAGGCTAAGGCAGGCCATAATCTCTGCAAAAGCAATAAATATGCCCAAGGAAAATATTGAAAGGGCCATTAAGAAGGGTACAGGTGAGTTGGAGAGTGCATATTATGAAGAGGCCTTGTATGAGGGATATGGTCCAGGTGGGGTAGCCATCTTGATATCTGTTATTACGGACAACAAAAATCGAACTGTATCTGAACTAAGGCGCCTTTTTAACAAGTATGGTGGAGATCTGGCAGAGGCAGGTTCTGTATCTTGGTTATTTCAAAAAAGGGGGTCTATAATATTTAATAAAGATAATATTGATGAAGAACATCTAATGGAGGTTGCACTGGAGGCAGGGGCAGAGGATATAAGAGAGGAAGAGACTGCCTATGAGGTAATTACCAAACCAGAAGACCTTGATTTGATAAAGGAGGCATTTGATAAGGCAGGATTGAAGTATAACCTAGCAGAATTGAGCATGATTCCTCAAAGTACCTTACGTATTGAGGAAGAAAAGAAGGCAGAACAAATCTTAAGATTGGTAGAGGTATTAGAGGATCATGACGATGTACAGAAGGTATATGCCAACTTTGATATACCTGAGGAGATCATAGAAAGGGTATCACAAACATATGAGGGTGCTAGGTATTGATCTGGGTTCTTATGTTACAGGCTATGGGGTGGTAGAGAGGGGTGGGGATGGGCCTGTTCATATAGAAAGTGGTGAGATTAGATTGAATAGGAGATTATCCAAACTGTACCATGAGCTCTGTAATATAATGGAAAGGTATATGCCTGAATGCGTAGCCATTGAGGATATTTATGCAGCAAAGAACATAAAAACGGCCTTTAGACTGGGACAGTTAAAGGGTGTGGCCACATTGGCAGTAGAAAGATTCAATTCCTCCCTGTTTGCTTACACCCCACTCCAGATCAAAAAGGCCGTAGTGGGATATGGACTTGCAGATAAACAACAGGTAAGACAGATGGTCAAAAGGCTACTTAGGCTTCCTAGTTTACCTAGAGAACACGCCGCTGATGCCTTGGCGACAGCTATCTGCCATATACATAGGTTAATTATATGATAGGGTATCTTCAAGGTACCTTAATGCTCAAGTACCCAAACTATGTCATTGTAGAGACAAACGGGGTAGGCTACAGGATAGAGATCCCACTTAATACGTTTTCTGAATTGCCAGATGTTGGGGAGAGGGTAAGACTGCATATTCATACATATTTCAAGGAAAATGCAATTAGGCTATTTGGCTTCTTTTCATTGGCCGAAAAGGAATTATTTAGCTCATTAATAGAGATATCAGGTGTTGGCCCAAGGCTTGCTTTAAATATCCTCTCATTTATCTCCCCTGATGGACTAAGGATGGCCATTAAGGAGGAAGACCTTGATAAACTTAAGGCCATACCAGGTGTTGGACGTAAAACAGCCCAGAGGATATTGTTAGAGATGAGGGACAGGTGGAAGGAGACACCCATTGGGGGAGTAGAGACAAAGGATGAGAAGAAGGAGCAGCTTATAAGAGATGCGGTTTCTGCCCTAACAAATTTGGGTTATCAAAAAAAGGAGGCAAAAATTGCCGTAAATCAAGCCTGGGAAGGCCTAAGCAATCATAGCTTAGAGGAGTTAATAAAACAGAGTTTAAGATTATTGAATAACCTAAGATGAATAAAGGGTTTATAAACAGGCCTTATAAAGGGGAAGAGACAAGGGAGGAGGTGAGTGTTCGCCCCCGCTCCTTTGATGAATTTTTTGGGCAAGAGGATATTAAAAACAAGCTAAAGATATTTATAGAGGCAGCCAAGGCCAGGGGTGAGGCATTGGACCATGTGCTCCTGCATGGCCACCCTGGATTGGGAAAGACCACATTGGCCTATCTCATCTCATCAGAGATGAATGTCAATATCAAGGCTACCTCAGGCCCTGTCTTAGAGAGGCCAGGGGATCTTGCTGCTATCCTTACCAACCTATCAGAGAGGGATGTTTTGTTTATCGATGAGATCCACCGTTTAAGCCCTGTTATTGAGGAGATACTATACCCTGCCATGGAGGAATTTCGACTAGATTTGGTAATTGGCCAGGGGCCAAATGCCAGAACAATTAAAATAGACCTACCTCACTTTACATTGATTGGGGCTACTACACGCACAGGGCTTCTTACCTCTCCGTTGCGTGACCGTTTTGGTGTATTGCTACATATAGATTTTTATGAAGTAGACGATTTAAGGGAGATCATCCTCCATGCAGCAAAGCGATTGCATATTGAGATCTCCCAAGAAGGGGCATATGAGATTGCCAAGCGTTCCAGGGGAACACCTCGTATAGCCCTGAGGCTTTTAAAAAGGGTGCGTGACTTTGCCCAAATTAAGGCCGATGGGATGATCAACAAGAATATTGCCGATGAGGCCTTAAGGCTATTAGAGGTAGATGAGAAGGGATTTGATAAGTTAGATAGACAGATACTCTCTACTATTATTGATAAGTTTGATGGGGGGCCTGTGGGTCTAGATACCTTAGCAGCGGCTATTGGTGAGGAAAAGGATACCATCCAGGATGTATATGAACCATATTTGATACAGAGTGGTTATTTAAAGAGGACACTGAGGGGGAGGGTAGCCACAAAGCTGGCCTATAAACACCTAGGATACAAGCTACCAATGCAAGGGAAATTGTTCAAAGACCCATGATCTGTAAATTTTCTGTAATCCTGAAAAATTTTTAAATATTTTTGGGCAGTCTCATACCAGGAAAATAGATTACTCCTTTCAATACCTTTCTTTATCAGCTCTTTTCTTAAATTTTCATCTGTCAATACCTTATACATGCCCTCAGATATTTCATTCACATCAAATGGATTAACAAAATATGCTGCATCCCCAGCAACCTCAGGGAGTGAAGAAAGATGAGAAGTAATAACGGGTACACCAAATTGCATGGCCTCTAAAATAGGAAAACCAAATCCCTCACTAAGAGAAGGAAAGACAAGGAGTGAGGCATTTTTATAAAGATATACCTTCTCCCCCTCAGTTACTCTCCTCAAAAAAGTAATCCTGTGGCTAGATCTGCCATCTATACCAAGGAGTAATAAATAATAATCCGGTAAGCGACTTTTCAGTATTTTATAGGCCTCTATTACCCTTTTATAGTTTTTGTGCCCTCTTTTATTACCTACATAAAGGATATAGGGCTTGGATATATCTATAGTCCTTTTTACTCCTGATTTGAGTTTTGGTGTTCCATGATAGATCACTGATATTTTATTTAATTTGGGAAATCTTTCCTTTAGAGACTCTTTAGTATGATTAGAGACGGCTATAATGTGATTGGCCCTCTTTATAGCATACCTTAAAATAAACCAAAAGTATGCCCTTTCAGCCAAGAAAAAAAATTCTGAGAAGAGTAACGGGGTTATATCATGAATAGTGAGAACTATTGGTAGATTTTTAGGAAGTAAAAGAGGTAGATTAAAATGTGGTTCAAAGAAAAGGTCTAAATCTTCATTCTTTAGAGCCCAATAGAATAGGAACTTTTCTTTAAAGAAAAATGGCCTGGCCTTTACTCTTTTATAGGTAAGATTTTGTTGGGGGGCAAAGATCCTCTCCTCAATTTTATTGTAGAAAAATATATATTGAT
>JAGGTC010000187.1 GCA_021163945.1 Deltaproteobacteria bacterium
TTATTAAAAAATGTGACTAAAGATAGGCATTTTTACGGGTCATTTATACTTATCCTGCACTCCCATATCCCTTATGTCCTTTACCATGATGAGATTGGTGAGAATTGGCTATTTGAGGCAGTGGCTGAGTGCTATATTCCCCTTTTAAATATGCTTAAAAAATTAGTAAGGCAAGGGATTAGCCCTAAGATATCTATTAGCCTTTCCCCTACCTTGATAGAGCAGTTAAATAGCCCCTACTTTATAGAAAGATTTAAGGCCTATTGTTATATGAAAATGGAATTGGCTGAAAAGGATAAGGAATATTTTAGAAATTCAGAGCCTCATATGCATTATTTAGCAAGGCTATGGAAAAATTTTTACTATAGAGCCCTATCTATTTTTGAAAAGGAGTGCCATTGTAATCTAATTAATGAGTTTAAGGGCCTTCAAGATGAGGGCCATATTGAGATTCTTACTACTGCCGCTACCCACGCTTACCTTCCCTTATTAAGGGAGGATGCAAGCATTCAGGCACAGATTAAAATGGCCATCCAGATATATGAGCAGTGTTTTGATAAAAAACCTGAAGGCCTCTGGCTACCAGAATGTGGTTATAGACCCAGTTGCCTTTGGATCCCACCTGTAGGAAGTGGGCGGCCTAGAGACCTTGATAGTTACATGCGTAAGGGTCTTGAGGGATTTTTATATGAAAATGGAATAAGATATTTTGTAGTGGATAATGAGCAACTAAATAGGTCATATCCTCAAGATATCCATAAATCATCTATGGAGACTTATTATATAGGGAATTATCCAGTTATCATATTAGTCAGAGACCATAAACTATCAGAGCAGATTTGGGATTTTAGGGTGGGTTATCCAGGAAACGGAGCTTATCTTGATTTCCACAAAAGGCATGGGTCAAGCGGATTAAGATACTGGAAGATAACCCAAAGAACTTTGGATATGGCTTATAAACATCTATATTATCCCAAAGATATTAGAAATATCATATCAGAGCAATCCGATCATTATAAGTGGCTTATCAAGAAGAGACTTAAGGCTCACCATTACTATGCAGGAAGGCCTGCTTTAGCAGTATGTGCCTTTGATACTGAATTATTTGGGCACTGGTGGTTTGAAGGGGGCAACTTCCTTTATCGTCTAATAAGGCTAATCAATGAAGACCCTGAAATAAAGATGAAAACTTGTAAAGAATATATAAAAGAGAACCAAGCTTCCGGTCGGGTATATATGCCAGAATCTTCCTGGGGTGCAAAATATACAAGTGAGACCTGGTTTAATGAGAAAACCAGGTGGGTCTGGAAAAACATTTACATAGCGGAACAGGAAATTCGATATTTGGCACATCACCTTATGCCTGATAAAAAATTGCAAGAAATAACAAGGCAGATAATCCGTGAATTGATGCTCCTTCAGTCATCGGATTGGCAGTTTATGATAACCAATAACCATACCAAAAACTATGCTGAAGGCAGGTGATAGAACACTTTGAAAATTTTAGTAGATTGGCTCAGTTGGCATGGAATTACATCCATAATCAATTTATTAATGATTGGCACTATCTAAATCATTGTCAAAAGACAAATAACATATTTAAAGAACCTGAAATCACTTGGTATAAATAATGTCTAAAAGAAAAATACAGCAATCCAAACCCAAGAGGCATAAACAACATATTGCCATCCTTTCCTGGAAAGGTGTGGGTGATGTTATAGAATTGGCCAAGGCCTTAAGGAAAAGAGGAAACGGAGTTTATCTCTATATTCCACAAGGCAACCATTCTATCACACCAAGTTATAAAGATGCACGAGATTTCTCAGATGCAATAGCTCAGCAGATTATGGAAGGACATAAAAAATGGACATTTGATGTGATACACATATGTGAATGGTATGCAGGATATGCAGGTATTGAACTAAGAAAAAAATATCGTGGAAGGCTAGTCTATAGTTCACATTCTACAGAAAAAATGCGTATAAAAGGGAAAATGGACAAGGAATCTGAAAAGATCTATCGGTTAGAAAGGCTAGTATCACAGATAAGCGACAGGATTATTGCCTGGAATCCTATAGCCTATGAAAAGATATGTAAGGACTTTTTGATCCCTAAAGAAAAGATAACACTGATCTATGATGGATTTAACTATAAAGAATTTAAGGATATTTCAGACCCAGGGGCTATAAAAATGAGGTATAATATAGGGCCAATTGACCCCTTGATACTCTTTGTGGGGGAATTAAATGAGGAAAATGGCCCTGATATCCTGATTAAGGCTATACCAGGCCTTTTAGAAAGACACCCAAATTTACGTTTTGTATTTGTAGGAGATGGAGACCTTATGTGGCCCCTCAGGATATATGCCCATTATTATTACATAGAGTATGCAGTGCGCTTTTTGGGCCACAGGGAGGGAAAGGAACTGCATGAGCTATTTCAGGCATCCGACATAGTAATTATTCCGAGTCGGAAGATGAGTACCCCTTATCAAATTTTGGCGGCATGGAGCTCAAAAAAACCAGTAGTAGCTAGTTATGAAGGCTCATTTGGATTAATTAATGATCAAAGGGATGGGATAAGGATAGATACCGACCCAAATTCTATTAGATATGGCATTGAAAAGATTGTCTCTGATTGGAAATATGGGCATTTAATAGCAAAGAATGGTTTTAAGAGGGTAAAGGATGAGTTTTCCTGGAGTGTAGTTGCTAGTAAGGTTGAAAAGGTGTATAAAACACTACCTGATTTTGAGGGATAAGATGGTCTATCATGCACTAGGTCTTAGTATGCACCAGCCCTTAGGAAATCTTTTGGGCCTGCACAACTCAGAAGAATCTTGGGAGGCAAAACAGATACTTTGGGCATACGATCGCCCTACAAGGGCAATTGAGGGATATGAAGATGTCGCTAAGTTGCATATAAGTTTTTCAGGTACACTGCTCAAACAATTTGAGGACCCAGCCATCCGTGAGACATTCCATGATGTGATTGATATTGAGGATATGCTAAGACGCTATAGAAAGTCAAATATTGAATTTTTAGGCACAGGTCTCTATCACCCTATATATCCATTGACCCCTAAAGAGGACTGGGATGCCCATACCGCCTGGTGGATTGGATTGGGAAGGGCACTGCTTGGACGTAAGGATTTTAATGGTTTTTACCCACCAGAAATGGGCTTTTGTATGGAGATGATCCCCATGCTAAAAAAATATGGCTATAAATATGTGATTGTTGATTGTTGGTATATAAAACCAAAGAGGGAGATGCGTTGGGAAGAATTGCGCTATAGGCCCTACAGGGCATGCTACGACAATGAAGAAATCATTGTAGTCCCTTGTGATAGGGGACTTTCAAATGCGCAGGCATCTGGCCTTGACCCAGGTTGGTTTAAATATGAGGTGGCACAGAGGACAAAGTGGTGTGATTTCCCAGCACTTGTCACCACCTGGAGTGATGGGGAAAATGGTGGTTGGTTCAGAAATACCAATGTAGAGGCAAATTTTTGGGGCCATTTTTATAGACCCATCCTTGATGACTATAAGGCAGGAAAATTAGGATTCACCCCTATCCATATCAGTGATTATCTAAAAAAGTTTGCACCAAAAGAAGAGGTAGAGGTCTACCCAGGTGCCTGGAATACAGGGGAGCACTGGGGTGGCGACTTTACCCAGTGGACTGGTTCACTGCTGCAAAAGAGGGGGTGGGACGAGATAAGAAATGCAAGTGCCTATTATCATAGGGTAAAGATGACCTTTGAGCAAAGCAGAAAGGAGATAAGGGACCCTGAAGATGTAAAAAACCTCATTATAAATGCCTATGACCACTTGCTTATGGCAGAGACAAGTTGTAACTTCTACTGGGGTAGCCGCTGGGTTTACCGTGCCTTTGATGAGATTGAAAAGGCATATAGGCTGTTAGATCAGGCTATTTCACAGATACCAAAAAAGTAATTGTTTTTTGAAAGAATAAAATTATAATAGCAAAGGTGTATTGAGGAGTTAGACATGAACGTAAAAGAGATAAGGAGCATTGCCAAGAATATGGGTATAAAGCCTGGTAAGCTAAGAAAAGCAGAACTTATTAGACTTATTCAAAAGACAGAGGGGAACATTCCTTGTTTTGGCACTGAAAGGGTAAAGAACTGTGGTGAGGAAAATTGCCTATGGCGAGAAGACTGCCTAAAATATCTGAACCTTAAAATTGGCT
>JAGGTC010000005.1 GCA_021163945.1 Deltaproteobacteria bacterium
GTATTATTTTAGAAATCAAAATGAGGGAATTTAAAAATATTTTGGTACCTATTGATTTTTCAGAAGCAAGTTTGGTTTTGATACCTTATGCCAAATACTTGATAGATAAACTGGGGGCAAAGGTTCATTTACTCTATGTGGCAAGAAGCCTTTCCTATATGGCTGGCTTTTATGTCCCACACCCCTCTATCAAGAGATTTGAGGAAGAGATGCTAGAGGGGGTAAAAAAGAGTATGGAGAAATTACTTGATGAACACTTCCAGGGCATCCCTGTAGAGACCCATATCCTTACAGGGGATGCTGCCTCAGAGATAATCAAATTTTCTCAGGAAAATGATATTGACTTAATTTTGATGGGTACACATGGGCGCAAGGGATTGGACAAGACAATCTTTGGGAGTGTGGCTGAGTGTGTGGTAAGGGGGGCATCCTGCCCTGTGCTTACCATCAACCCATATCGAACTAAAAAGACTAAATCATAGGTACCTCTCCAGCAAGACCTCTGCAATCTGTACAGCATTTAGGGCCGCACCCTTTCGGATATTGTCTGATACTACCCACATCTCAATGCAATTTTCCTTAGAGACATCCTCCCTAATCCGCCCAACAAATACCTCATCCCTACCTGCCGCATAGATGGCCAATGGATATTCATTGTTATCAGGGTTATCTACTACCTTTACACCTGGGGCATTGGATAATATTTTCCTTACCTCATCTGCTGTCAGCTTCTTTTCAAGTTCTATATTTATTGCCTCAGAATGACCATAGAATACAGGTACCCTAACACAGGTAGCTGTAACCTCTATATCCTCATCCTCCATAATCTTCTTTGTCTCATAATACATCTTCATCTCTTCCCTTGTATACCCATTTTCCAAAAACACATCTATATGAGGCAAACAATTAAAGGCAATTTGATGAGGATAGACATTGCAGACAATGTCTTTAAAGTTAAATATGGCCTGTGTCTGACTAGACAACTCCTCTATGGCCTTTTTCCCTGTACCAGAGACTGCTTGATATGTGGCCACTACTACACGTTTTATCTTAGATACATCATGAATAGGCTTTAAGGCCACCACCATCTGGATTGTAGAACAATTTGGATTTGCAATAATTCCGCGATTTTTATACTGGGCTATTGCATGTGGATTTACCTCAGGAACAACCAAGGGGATATCTGCCTCCATGCGGAAGGCACTAGAATTGTCTATTACTACACAACCAGATTTGGCAGCAATGGGGGCAAACTTTTTACTTACACTGGCACCTGCAGAAAAAAGGGATATCTGCACACCTTTAAATGAGTCCTCAGTCAGTTCCTCTACTTTAACCTCATTGCCATTAAAGCTTATCTTCTTCCCCACAGAGCGCTTTGATGCCAGTAGCCTTAGCTCATTTACCGGAAATCTTCTTTCTTCTAATACCTTAACCATCTCATTGCCCACAGCACCTGTAGCACCAACTACAGCTACACTGACCTCCTTCATGTTGCCCCCCTAAAATTATTTATTAGTCTCTATATATTCAGCTACTAAGCTCCCTACCTCACTTGTGCTATAGCCCATCTTACCTGCAGACATACCTTTTAGTTTTCTTGCTGCATGTATAACGCCATTTTCTATGGCCTTGGCTGCCTTATCCTCACCAAAGTTCTCTAGCATTATCTGGGCAGCCAAAATAGCTGCCAATGGATTGGCCACACCCTTGCCTTGATATTTTGGGGCAGAGCCCCCGATAGGCTCAAACATGGAGACACCCTTAGGATTTATATTCCCCCCAGCAGCTACCCCTAGGCCCCCTTGTAAAACGGCCCCTAGATCTGTAATAATGTCTCCAAACATATTGTCTGTGACAATCACATCAAACCTCTCAGGGTTTTTGACCATCCACATACATATGGCATCTACATGGGCATAATCGGTCTTAACATCAGGATAATCATTAGCCACCTCTTCAAAGACACGTACCCAAAGGCCTGATGCATATGTCAAAACATTTGATTTCCCACAGAGTGTAACCTTTTTCATCTTATTTCTTTTTTTGCAATATTCAAAGGCATATCTTATGCAACGCTCTATCCCTTTATATGTATTGATTGATGTTTGGATAGCTATCTCATCCTTTGTGCCATATTTTAGGAAACCCCCTGCCCCTACATAAAGACCCTCTGTATTTTCCCTTATTACTACAAAATCTATGTCTTCTGGGCCCTTATCCTTCAGGGGACAATCAATCCCAGGGTAGAGTCTTACTGGCCTTAGGTTAATATATTGATCCAATGACTGTCTGATCTTTAAAAGAATCCCGTGCTCTAAGATACCTGGCTTTACATCCGGATGGCCAATTGCCCCAAAATAGATGGCATCTAACCCTTTAAATGCCTCAATAGCCTCATCTGGAAGGAGCTCTTTTGTCTTTAAGTAGTGTTCTCCCCCATAGGGATAATAAGTAAACTCAAGCTTAATATTAAATACTTTGCTTACCGCATTGAGCACCTTAATCCCCTCGGCAACTACCTCAGGACCAATGCCATCTCCTGGTATCACACCAATTTTATAACATTTACCCATAGTTAACCCCTCTTTATTCTTCACCACTTACCCCTTTTTAATAGATGTGGAATAAGCCCCCCATCGGCAATCAGTGTCATCATAAATTGTGGCAAAGGTTGGATCTTGAATATCAAATTTTTGGTAATATTAATAATTTTTGCATCATCAAAGTAAATCTTGATTATGTCCCCCTCATCTGTTGTCTCTACTATCTGTTCTGATTCTATAAGAGGAAGCCCAATATTAAAGGCATTTCGATAAAATATCCTAGAGAAACTCTTTGCCACTATTGCCCTTATGCCAGCACCCTTTATCGCCAAAGGGGCATGTTCCCTTGAGGAACCACAACCAAAATTCCTTCCGGCCAAAATAATGTCTCCCTCACTAATCAATTCTGAGAATCCTGGTTTTATCCCCTCCATACAGTGCTTGGCCAGAATTTTAATATCAGAGGTATTTAAGTACTTTGCAGGGATAATCACATCTGTGTCAATATTATCCAAAAACTTCCATACCCTTCCTTCAATAATCACTGGGATGCCCTTGTAGGAATTATATTTACCCTCTTTAATTCCCCCTCGCCAGAACTCCTGGTCTTTATCCCACTATCCTGTTGTAATGTAATATGAATTACCCTCCTCTCTGCCGGTGGCAGTGGTGCTGTGGAGACAGTCCTACCCAACTTCTTGGCCTTAGCCGCTAGTCTTTGTGCAGTCTCTTTTAAAGATTCAATGCGCCTCTTGCGATAGCCCTCTGCATCCAGGACTATCTTTACTGGGAGCAAACCACCCCACTGCTTCTGTACCATCTTTTGAAATATATGTTCTAACTCATTCAAGGTCTGACCTTGTTTCCCAATCAAGATACCAGAGCCATCCCCTATAATGTTGAACCGGGTAATACCCTGCTCATCCTCTATCTGTAATTTAGCAGGCATAGGAAAATAGGATAAGAACTTCTCTAACACATCCTTTGCCAATTTTATAGCCCTTTTGGTTTGATCCTTCAAGGTTACTCTTATCTTTGCCTTTTTTACACCTACTATTCCCAAAATACCACTGGAACCTTCAGAAATTACCTCAATTTCTAAGTTTTCCCTCTCTGTTTTAAGCTCTGCACATGCCTTTTCAACGGCCTCCTCAACGGTTTTTCCTTCAAATTCATAAACCTCCATCTTACCCTCCCTTTACTTAAATCGACGATTGATGTAAACTTGCTGGATAATAGAAAGGACATTGTTCACTAACCAATAAATTACCAAACCTGATGGGAAGTTAAGAAAGATTATAGTGAAAAATATAGGCATAAATAACATTAATTTTTCCTGGGTAGGATTTACAGAGCTAGGTGTGAGTTTTTGTTGCGCTACCATGGAGATACCCATTAAAATAGGGGTAATGTAATAAGGGTCCTTTGCAGAGAGGTCTGCCAGCCAGATCTTTTTAGTAAAGGGAAAATAGGTAATAAATGGGGCATGCCTTAGCTCTATCGCATAGATTAATACATAATAAAGGGCAAAGAATACAGGGATTTGTAAGATTATAGGAAGGCATCCCCCCATAGGAT
>JAGGTC010000192.1 GCA_021163945.1 Deltaproteobacteria bacterium
AAGTTAGGCAAAATTTAGGTAATATAATCCCAAATTATTGCATAATTTGGGTATTTACATCAAAAATAATTGTGATATAAGAAGACACATGCTCATTGTTCAAAAATATGGTGGAACCTCTGTAGGGGATACCGAGAGGATTAAGAGGGTTGCCCGTCGCATAGCAAAGACCTATGACCAAGGACACAGGGTTGTAGTAGTAGTCTCTGCTATGACGGGTCAGACCGATAGGCTTATTGAGCTTGCTCACAAGGTAAGTAAGGTACCCGATCCTAGAGAGCTTGATGCCCTATTGGCCACTGGAGAACAGGCCTCTGCGGCCCTACTTACTATGGCCCTTAAAGATATGGGATATAATGCTACCTCCCTCCTTGCATTTCAGGCAAGGATAATTACAGACAATGCATTTGGCAGGGCCAGGATTGACAAAATAGATTCACCCATTTTGCAAGAGGAGATTGAGAGGGGAAATATTGTTGTGGTAGCTGGATTTCAGGGTATAGACAGTCATGGTAATATAACTACACTGGGCCGTGGTGGCTCCGATACCACCGCTGTTGCCCTAGCCGCAGCCCTTAAGGCAGATCTATGTGAGATATATACCGATGTAGAGGGGGTATTTACAGCCGATCCCAAAATCTGTCCAGATGCCATCAAGATACCTCGCATCTCTTATGATGAGATGATGGAGATGGCAAGCCTAGGGGCAAAGGTCTTACAGATCAGGTGTGTAGAATTTGCAAAGAAGTATAATGTACCGGTGCATGTCCGGTCATCCTTTAGTGAAGTGGAGGGAACTATGGTGGTAAAAGAAGAGCCTGAGATGGAGAGGGTGATAGTGGCAGCCGTAACCTGCGATAAAAATGAGGCACGCATTACCATTACTAGGGTACCAGACCGCCCTGGTATAGCCGCCCAAATCTTTAAGCCTATTGGTGAGGTAGGCATTGTCGTGGATATGATCATCCAAAATACTAGCGCAGAGGGCCTGACAGATGTTACCTTTACAGTACCCAAGGCAGACTTTCATCAGGCTATGGAGATTAGCCGCAGTGTAGCAAGTAAAATCGGGGCTGAAAGGGTTTTGGGAGATGAACACATTGCAAAGGTATCCATTGTGGGGGTAGGGATGAAGAGCCACTCTGGAGTAGCAGCCAAGATGTTTTCTACCCTTGCAAAAGAAGGCATAAACATCCTTATGATCAGTACCTCAGAGATAAAGATCTCCTGCGTTGTGGATGAAAAAGTGGCAGAAAGGGCAACAAAGGTACTCCATGATGCATTTATTTTAAATAAGGCCTAATTGTTATGACTGTAAAGATTTATGATACAACCTTAAGGGATGGGACCCAGGCTGAGGACTTTAATTTACAACTTGAAGACAAACTAAAGATTGCCCAAAAATTGGATGAATTGGGCGTTCATTATATAGAAGGTGGTTGGCCAGGCTCAAATCCAAAGGACATACAATTTTTTGAAAGAATTAGAAATTTCCATTTAAAGAATGCAAGGATTGCGGCCTTTGGCAGTACCCACCACCCAAGAAATTTGCCCCAAAACGATAGGAATCTAAATGCACTTTTAGAGGCAGGGGCAGAGGTAATCACTATTTTTGGAAAGAGTTGGGATCTGCATGTAAAAGATGCCCTGAACATATCCCTAGAGAGAAACTTAGAGATAATTTATGACTCCTTGTCCTATCTAAGGCCTCATGTAAAAGAGCTCTTTTATGATGCAGAGCACTTTTTTGATGGTTTTAAAAGAAACCCAGAATATGCACTTGCTACAATAAAAAGGGCTATAGAGGCTGGGGCAGACTGTATCATCTTGTGTGATACAAATGGTGGGACACTCCCACATGAGATTCCAGAGATTATAAGTGTCATTAAGGATAGATTCAAAGGCATAAGTTGGGGCATCCATGCCCACAACGATGCAGAATCGGCCGTAGCCAATACCCTCATTGCTGTAAAACTGGGGGCAGATCAAGTCCAGGGTACAATAAATGGTGTAGGGGAGAGGTGTGGCAATGCAAACCTATGTTCTGTCATACCTGCCTTAAAGCTAAAGATGGGGATTGATTGTGTAAGTGATGAACAATTATCTAAGCTTACATCTCTTTCACGTTTTGTTACAGAACTGTTGAATATCCCGCACCCAAAGTATCTACCATATGTTGGAAGGAGTGCATTTGCCCATAAGGGTGGTGTACATGCAAGTGCCGTAAAGAGAAATCCCAATACCTATGAGCACATTCCCCCAGAAAAGGTAGGAAATAGCAGGCGTATTTTGGTCTCTGAACTTTCAGGAAAGGGGACTATCTTGAGCAAGGCAAAGGAATATGGTCTGAGCCTAAACGATGTGGATATAAAAAATATTTTGCAACACCTAAAGGAACTGGAAAACCAAGGATTTCAATTTGATGTAGCTGAGGCATCTTTTAAACTTATGATGCATCGTACCTGTGGTCTCTTACCTCACTACTTTAAGCTTCTGACCTATAGGGTTCGTGATTACAACACACTAGAGGGAAGACCCATTGCCGAGGCAGAGATATGGGTTGAGGTAAAGGGTGAGGCAAGGCATGCCATGTCTTTGGGGCAAGGGCCAGTAAATGCACTGGATAGGGCACTTCGTAAGGCCATAGAGGGATTTTACCCAAGTCTTAAAGAGATGAGTTTAATAGATTATAGGGTAAGGGTATTGCCAGGCATCTTAGGGACAGAGGCAAAGATAAGGGTATTGATAGAATCTAAGGATAGACAGTGTAGTTGGCGGACAGTAGGGGTCTCTCATGATATCCTAGAGGCCAGTCTTCAAGCACTGGTAGATAGCATTATCTATAAATTGTTTAAGGATAATATCGAAGGCCTATATGATGGATCATGAGGGATGTCAGAGAAAGAAGGCTTTTGCTTCTGATAGGTAGTATATTTTTCTTTTCTCTATTGATAAGGGCTTTTTCACATAGCCCATTTTTGGCAAAGACCACCCTTATTGATTTAAATAAGGCAAATATAGAGGATCTAATGACACTGCCTGATATGGGCTATAAGACGGCCCAAAAGATCATCATGTATAGAAAAAGGCATGGTCCATTTCAGGATATAGAAGAAATTTTGAAAATAAAGGGGATTTCTAACAAAAAATTCCAAAAATGGAGGCCATATTTAGCGATCTTAAAAAATGGTTGAATCTAGAGGGCTTGTCCTCTCCTTTCATCCCTTCATTAAAGGGGACATCAATATCCTTTTAGCAGGAAGGCCTCTGTCTAAGAGACAAAGGGATTTGGTTAGAAAGGCAAAGGCAGTAATATTGTCTCAGGGCTGTAAGGGAGAGACTTACTGGTTTTGTCGATTACATTGCAAATATGTCTTCCCCAATTATGACTATAGGTTCCCTGGAGAGGGAAAGGTAGGAGATGCCTTTCTTTTTAAGCTATTTGGAATGCCCCATCCTCCTACTTATATCTACATCAATACAGAGGACTTTTATAAGAGACATCCAAAATTAAAAGGTATCCCCCTTTCTTATCCATTCATATTAAAAGGCGATAGGGGTGGTGAAGGAAGCATGGTCTTTTTGATAAAAAATGAGGCTGATTTAAGAGAAAAAATCTCACTTCTGGGGAAAAAAGAGGGTTTTGTCTTACAAAAATATATCCCAATAGACCGTGATTTGCGGGTAGTTATTATAGGAAGTAGGCACTTTTATTATTGGAGGATACAAAAAGACAAAACTGAGTGGAGGACAAATATTGGAAGGGGTGCCATCATTGATTATGATGTGCCTGAATCTGTTAAGGATGAGATAGATAATCTACTTGAAAGATTTTTAAGGGCTACAGGCATCAATCTGGCAGCGATGGATGTCCTCTATTCAGAGGATGGACCACTCTTTTTAGAGATCAACTATTACTTTGGAAGAAGGGGATTAGGTGGATCAGAGCAATTTTACCAATTTTTAAACCAGGCAGTAAAGGAGTGGCTTTCCCAGATTGTTTAGGGATTACAAAACAAAATAATTCATGTATTGACATTTGTACATTCATAATTTAATATTAATATAGCGCGGGGTGGAGCAGTCTGGTAGCTCGTCGGGCTCATAACCCGAAGGTCGAGGGTTCAAATCCCTCCCCCG
>JAGGTC010000132.1 GCA_021163945.1 Deltaproteobacteria bacterium
AATAAGATTCAAGATTTATTAAAAAAATTTGAGGATCTTTAAATGGATGAAAATATAGTAAAAATTTGTCTACTAAATAAAGAATTTAGCGTCAAATCGCAGGAGTCAAAGGAACACGTATTAACAGTAGCAAACCTAGTCAATGATTATCTAAATAAAATTCAAAGAAATAAACCATTTGGAAACAAATTGAATTTGGCCCTTTTGGCGGCATTGAATATTAGTTCAGAATATGTAAAAATAAAAGAGGAATATGAAAATTTTGAAAGGGAAGTGATGCATCGGGTTGGCCGATTGGTTGACCAGATTGATGAATATTTAAAACGATATCCCTGTGGCGTTTGTGATTGACAGATGATTTTTGGGCCGACGTGGAAAACCTTTGGGAGCCTTCTTCTTATCCTAGCGGGTTTTTAAAAACCTTAAGGGATAATAAGGCACCCACGTTTACAAGGGGGTTCAAAAAGAACTGTCAACACGGCGCCCACGGGGTGTTATAGAGAAGTATCTTTTTACACTTCCTACTTATAGCTTAAAGAGAGAGAAAAATGCTTAACCTAAATCATTTAATTATTTTGCTAGTTGTATTCATTTTGGGTGGTTTCCTTGGCTGGTTTTTACACAGATTTGAGTTTAAAGGAAAGGCAATCAGGATGAGGGAAGAGGCCCAGTCTATTATTAGACAGGCCAGGGAAGAGGCAAGGAATATTCGAAGGGAGGCTGTTCTACAGGCAAAAGACAAATTTTATAAGATGAAATCTGAGTTTGAGGCCGAAATAAAGGAAAAACGTAGGGAACTGCAGCGTTTTGAAAATAGATTGATTCAAAAAGAGGAACAGTTAGATGCAAAGCTTAGTATGTTAGAAAAAAAGGAACAGGCATTAATTAATCAAGAAAAGGCAGTACAGCAAAGGAGGGCCCAATATGAAGAACTGGTATCAAAACAAAGGGAAATGCTAGAGAAGATATCAAATATGACCTCAGAGGAGGCCAAAGAATTCCTCTTAAAACAGATAGAGGAAGAGGCAAAGTATGAGGCGGCTAAGATGATGAAGGAGATTGAGCAAGAGGCCAAAGAACAGGCAGCGAAAAAGGCAAAGAAGATCCTGGCATCGGCTATCAATCGCTATGCTGGAGAGTATGTTACTGAAAAAACCGTTTCAGTGGTTCCCCTTCCCAATGAGGAAATGAAGGGGCGGATTATCGGTAGGGAAGGTAGGAATATTAGGGCCATTGAGGCCGCTACTGGTGTTGATGTGATCATTGATGATACCCCAGAGGTAGTAATCCTATCAGCATTCAATCCTGTAAGGAGAGAAGTGGCTAGACTTTCTTTAGAAAGGCTTATCACAGATGGGCGCATCCACCCTGCAAGAATCGAAGAAGTGGTGAATAAGGTTACCCAAGAAGTAGAGACATCTATCCAGGAGGCGGGAGAACAGGCCTGCTTTGATGTAGATGTTCACGGTATACACCCAGAGTTGGTAAAACTACTGGGTAAGCTAAAATACCGTACTAGTTATGGTCAAAATGTATTACAACACTCTATTGAAGTAGCCTTTTTATGTGGGATTATGGCAGGCGAATTGGGCCTAGATGTCAAACAGGCAAAGAGGGCAGGCCTATTGCATGACATTGGGAAGGCTGTAGACCATAAAGTAGAAGGTTCACATGCCCTCATTGGGGCAGATCTGGCCAAAAAATATGGAGAGTCAGAGGAGATTGTCCATGCAATTGCGGCCCATCATGAGGATATCCCCCCTGAGAGTGTTTTGGCCATTTTGGTATCGGCTGCGGATACCCTCTCTGGGGCAAGGCCTGGGGCACGTCGTGAGACATTAGAGACATATATCAAGAGGTTGCAAGACTTAGAAAAAATTGCCCTTAGTTTTAAAGGGGTGAGCAAGGCATATGCCATTCAAGCCGGGAGGGAGTTGAGGGTGATTGTAGAGAGTGATAGCCTTACAGATGAGGAGATTTTTATCTTGTCAAAAGACGTGGCCAAACGTATTGAATCAGAGTTGACTTACCCAGGCCAAATCAAGGTTACAGTAATTAGAGAGAAACGTGCCATTGCCTATGCCAAATGAATTAGACGGACATATAAGTGGAAATTAATGTATTATTTATAGGGGACATTGTAGGTCGTCCCGGAAGAAATCTTGTCTATCGACTATTGTCGGGTTTATATAGAAGGTATAACCTAGATGCCGTGATTGCAAATGCAGAGAATGCAGCAGGTGGATTAGGCATTACACCAAGAATAGCCAATGAACTTTTAAGTAGGGGTATAGACTTACTTACCTCTGGTAATCATGTCTGGCGGAAGAAGGAGATCTTTCCCTATTTAGAGAAAAGTGATAGACTAATTCGCCCCGCAAATTATCCACCAGGTGTCCCTGGTAAGGGAATAGCGATAATTTCCGTAAATTCTAAGACAAAAATAGGGGTTTTAAATCTTGAAGGGAGAACCTTTATGAGGCCACTTGATTGTCCATTTCGCACTGCCCTAGCTGCCATAGACAATATGCGCAAAGAGACCCCTATCATCATAATAGACTTCCATGCCGAGGCCACCTCAGAAAAGGTAGCTATGGGCTGGCTCTTAGATGGGAAGGTTAGTGCTGTTTTAGGCACACACACCCATGTACAGACAGCAGATGAGGTTATCCTGCCCCAAGGGACTGCCTATATTACAGATGTGGGAATGACGGGTGCAATATCTTCAGTTATTGGGATGAGAAAGGACATTGCCTTAAAGGGCTTTCTTACGCAAATTCCCCAAAGTTTTAAGCCTGCCTCTGGAGAGGCCTGCCTTCAGGGGGTCCTTTTGACCATAGAGGCCTCTTCAGGAAGGGCCAAAAGGATAAAACGTATCAAGGATGGATATTAAACAAGAACTCTCTATACTCACAAGGTCTGCAGTAGATGTAATCTCTATAGAGGAGCTTGAGAAGAAGCTTATAGAAAGTCAAAAGAAAAATAGACCTCTAAGGGTAAAGGCGGGTTTTGACCCTACTGCGCCAGATATCCATTTGGGACATACAGTCCTTATTGAAAAATTAAGGCAATTTCAAGAATTTGGCCATGAGGTATACTTCCTTGTTGGGGACTTTACTGGCATGATTGGGGACCCTTCTGGCAGATCAGAGACCAGAAGACCATTAAGCAAAGAAGAGGTCTTAGCAAATGCGGAGACATACAAAAAACAGATATTTAAGATCTTAGACCCAAGGAAGACAAAGATTGTATTTAATAGCTCTTGGATGGAAAAGATGACGGCCACTGAACTGATCAAACTTTGTAGTCATTATACAGTGGCAAGGATGCTAGAGCGTGATGATTTTCAAAAGAGATTCTCAACAGGAAAGTCTATTAGCATCCATGAATTTATTTATCCCCTTATACAAGGCTATGACTCTGTAGTACTCAATGCAGATGTTGAAATAGGGGGCACGGATCAGATTTTTAACCTCCTTGTGGGCAGGGAACTACAACGTGATTTCCATCAAGAGCCCCAGGTCGTTATCACCATGCCCCTTCTAGAGGGATTAGATGGGGTTCAAAAGATGAGTAAGAGTCTCAATAACTATATTGGCATTACAGAATCACCTAAAGAGATGTTTGGAAAGATTATGTCCATCTCTGATGAGCTCATGTTTCGCTATTATGAACTCCTAAGCACATTAGATCCTAAAGAGATTGAAAAAATAAAGGAGGGGGTAAAGGAGGGGAGGCTTCATCCAAAGGATATAAAGAAGAAATTGGCTATTGAGATTATAAGTAGATTTCATAGCCCTTCAGAGGCAATCCAGGCAGCCGAGGAATTTGAGAGGGTATTTAAATATAAAGAAGAACCAGAGGAAATTGAGGAAATAGATATCTACTTATCACAGAAGAAAATTTGGTTGCCAAAACTTTTGCAACTTGTGGGACTTACCCAAAGCTCGTCTGAAGCCAAGCGTATTATCCAACAAGGGGGTGTAAGGGTAAATAGACAGAGGGTATCTTCCTTGGAAATGGAACTGTCTACAGGAAATACCTACCTTTTGCAAGTAGGGAAACGTCGGTTTAAAAGAGTTCACCTGTTACAGAAATAAATTAAAATTTTAAGAAAATTTTAGATT
>JAGGTC010000113.1 GCA_021163945.1 Deltaproteobacteria bacterium
GCCTTATCTTTGATCCAATCTACAACCCTTGCACTGGTTTTACTACTCATATAGGTAGGTCCCTTTACCCCCTCCTCAACACAATAGATACAAGAAAAATTACAATCATAGGTAGTGAGGACGGTGATATGAAAAATAGAATTATCATACTTTATTCTGTCAAACAAATATTTTAATACCCTTTCTTCATCTACATGATCTTCAGCCAAAATGCCAAGTTTGCATAAATTGTTTATAATTCTAATCTTATCAGAAGGTATCTTTTTTCTTTTCAAAATCTCTACTATATCTTTATCCAGGACTACCATGGATTGAGTTAAGGTATTAAAACATAGATATTTCTTGGGCTCTGGATAATCTGGGATGATGATATTAAAACGGGAAGGATACATAAAATATTACTCCTTATGCAAATTACAACGCTCTTTTACTCTGGGGCTCTGCCCCAGACCCCATTTTGCCAAATACCAAAGTCACTTTTTAAAGATTTTATTTAATAACGTTTTTAACCTATCTAACTTGAATGGCTTTGTCAATATATAGTCAACAAATGAAGATGCCTTTATCTCATTGCCCCAACCGGTAATAAGAACTACAAAGGTCTTGGGCGAGATAGACTTTATCCTTTCAGCCACTTCAATTCCAGATAGTTTAGGTATACCTAAGTCAGTAAGTACTAATTGAAATTTTGCCTCTTTAAAAAGCCTCAATCCCTCCTCTCCATCCCCTGCCATTATTGCCTCATAGCCAAGCAGGTCTAAAAACTCTACTAAAAGCTCCCTTATCTCAGGTTCGTCGTCTATCACCAATATCTTAGGCCTTTGCATTTTATGTTCTTAATGGGAGGCTTATAAAGAAGGTAGTCCCCTTGCCCTCCTCACTCTCCACCCACATGCTTCCACCATGTTCCTTTACTATCCCATAACAGATACTTAGGCCCAGACCACTCCCTTTTTCAAGTTTTGTTGTAAAAAATGGTTCAAATACCCTAGATTTCACTTCCTTAGACATGCCAATACCCGTATCGGAAAAGGAGATCAGTATAGAACTATCTCCCTTCTTTGTCTCTATAAAGATTTTGCCGCCTTTTGGCATAGCATCCACGGCATTGTAGATAAGGTTAGAAAATACCTCAAAGAGCCCCGATTTATTTCCAAGGATAAGGGGGATGTCCCCAAGTTTTGTATCTACCTCAATAAATATACCCTCTTTTTGGGCCTCATCCTGCCACTGAAATTTGGTCGTAAGGACTACCTCCTCTATGACCTTGTTTATATCAAGAGGGACCTTATCCGTTGGTTGTCTCTTATAAAAATACTGAAGCCTCTTTACAGTCTCTGCCCCATCTAGGGCTGCCTTCTCAATAATATCTATATCTTTTAGGGCCTTTTTGGGCAGTCCTCTCATCTTTATCAAGCTTATCCTCCCCAGGATAATAGCCAGTAGATTATTAAAGTCATGGGCCACCCCACTTGCCATCTCCCCTAGTGCCTTTAGCTTCTCTGCCTCCATTACTTGATTTTCTAATTGTTTCTTGACTGTTATATCCCTAATTATACCCAAAATCAAATCAGGTTTTTCTCCATTGCGTTTTAACCTTAAATTTATTTCACCGATCTTTTCTCCCATTTCTTTACACTTTAATCTTACCTCAACCCCCCTTATTGTCCCCTTTTCCTCTATCTTGTTTAATATTTCTTCGCATTCCACCCCAATTGTAGAAAAAGGCCTCCCTTTTAATTCTTCTATCTCATAACCCAGGATATTCTTTACCTCTTTATTCAGATCAACAAAGTTACCATTTTTATCCAGTGTAAATACCATATCTGGAATGCTCAGCCATAGTTCCTCAAACCTCTCCTTAGATACCTCTGCCTCCTCCTTTGCCACCCTAAGGGCATGCACCATCTCTTTTAATGAGGCCGCCATATGATTAAAGCTATTTGCCAGCTCTCCTATTTCGTCCTTCCTTTTTATATCTATCTGGTACTCTAGGTTGCCATTGGCAATGGACCTTGCCCCTTTTGCAACTGCAATAATAGGCCTAGTCAGTCTTTTACTAAACCAATAGGAGAGTGCCAAGGCAAGCAGAAAATTTATACCCCCCCAGAACACTGCCTGATGCCTTAGGTGGCTTACCGAAAGAAATATCTCCTTTGTGGGTCGCTCAATCACCAACTTCCATCCCAGGTTAGGTAAAAGATGGGCATATGCCAGATATTCCTCTCCTGTCTCATCCCTATAATGCAGGGAATGGGTGCCTGAGGCCAAGGCCTTAATGGCTGGATGATACCCCATATCCCTTCCCTTTAATACCCATTTTTTATCAGGATAGGCAATGAGCCTATCCTCTTTAGAGACTAACCAAACCCTGCTTCCCTTGCCAATGTGTATACCATCAATCAGGTCCCACATCTCCTTTAGGCTTACCTGTGCCATGAGTACCCTAATAGTCTCCCCCAATCTCTTTATAGGGATGGCTATTGTCATCATAGGGATATTTTCTGAATTGATATAGACCTCTGAGATATATGTCTTCCCCTTAATGGCTGTAAGAAAGGCAGGCTCCCTTGACCTATCCCTTAACACCCCCTCTAGGTCAGTATTTATCTCCTCCCTCCCATCCATACCTATATAGGCAATCCTTTTTAAAAATGGATATTTAATGGTCAAATCAACTAAAAACCCTTTTTTAAACAGATCTTTAGAGGGAAGTGTATGTGAGAGGGTGGCAATATAATTAAGGGTGTTCAATGGGGTATTTACAATACCCTCTATCTCACTACCTACACGCGTGGCAATAATAGCAAATTGCCTTTTGGCAGTGATCTCAATGGCCATCTTACCTGTGCTTATCCAAAAGATGCCCAGACCCAAAATAGAGATAGTAGATATAAGCAAAAATAAAGAAAATAGGGTAAAGAATATACCATGAGGGATATTTATCCTTTTAAATAACACCATCTTATGCCCTGGACATTATAAGGCTCATCTAATAGGGCCCTTGGTATAAAAAACCTTTTAGAAAATGCCCCCAAAATCGTCCTAAAGAAGAGGAAAGTTGCAGGTTGGTCCTCCATAACCATGGCATGGATCTTTTGATAAATCTGAATCCTTTTCTCCATATCCATAGCCTCCCTACCCTCTTCCAAAAGATGCTTTAAATTGGGACCATCATAGCCAGAGAAGTTCTCATTTATATTTGGTGGCTTCCAGAAGAATGTACACATATCAGGCTCCCTAGATGTGCGATACTCAATGAATGCGGCCTGAAAATTTCCTAAAGTAAGATAGTCATTAACTAAGTTTATTGGTTTAACAGATTTTATCCTCATCTCTATGCCTACTTCTAACAACTGACAATAGATGATCTTTGCCACCTTTTCTTTTAATTCGTCCCCTTTATCCAAGAGTAAGGTAAAGACAAACCTTTTATTGCCCTTTTTTAGCACCCCACCCTCCATCCGCCAACCTGCCTCATAGAGTAAGGAGATTGCCCTCTTTGGATTATAACGGTATCTTTTGGCATTTGGATTAATTGCCCAAGAGTCTAGATAAAATGGGCCATCTGCCAATCTGCCATGCCCCTTCAAGGCTATATCAATAATCTCCTCCCTGTTGATGGCATAGGAGATGGCCTGCCTTACCCTCTTATCCCTAAAGAGCTCATCGCTTAGATTATATGTAATGGTATAGCAAAATGGGAAAAGGTATTCAAAGCAGACAAAGGATGGGTCATTTTTTAATATCTCAAATTCATCTGGATTTACCTGCTGGAAGGCAAAGTCTATTTTACCCTGCATCAGCGATGACCAAAGGGCAGTTGGATTTTTGTATATTTTGAATACTACCCTATCTATATAGGGCCTTCCAGCAAAATAATCCCTATTTGCCTCTAAGATAATCTCATCCCCCCTCTGTCCAACCCACCTAAATGGGCCTGTCCCTATAATTCCCTTGCTCTTTTCTGGCATAATGGGCAGGGCAAAGTATACAGGAA
>JAGGTC010000039.1 GCA_021163945.1 Deltaproteobacteria bacterium
AGTTATTTAGGAGGATAAGCCCTTAATAATTTAATTGCAAGTGATTTTACACACACCCTGGGACGGTACAAAACCTTCCCTCTGCTTACCACTTTGGTTATAAAAGCTTGTGGGACATCTTTCCATTCTTTTATATCTTTTAGTCTCACAACGACCACATCTTTGGGGATTAATAGACCACAGAGAGCTCCGTAAACTTCAGAAGCGGCTTTCCAACAGGACTCTACATCATCTTTTACAACAACCATTATGTCCAAATCGCTCCCCTTCTTTGGCTTTCCATAGGCATGGGAGCCAAAAAGTATAATCTTTTCAGGGTCAACCGCTGAAACTATCCTCCTTACAACCTCTTTGAGAAACTCTTCGTCAACCTTTTCAACCTTTATGAGCTTCATTTTTCGCCTCCTCCGCAAGCCTTAGTGCTGAATCCCTTGAAGGAAGTTTCCCATACATCCCTTCAAACTTCTCTCCCCATACAGATTTCTCAACAACCTTTATCTCATCCTCTGTAAACCCATACAAATCATCCTCAACCTTTCTTTTTATCCAAGAATCTCTGCTCTTCCTGAATTGAAGAGATATAAATAATTGCTCTTAAATCCTTGCGTATTTCAAGTTTAACAACACCCCTTGTATCATCATAGTTGATTTGGTCAGGATTGTAGCCCAATATTATGAGAAAATCTTTGACCAACCTCTCAAAAATGTCCTTTCTCTGCCACCCAGAAAAAGGAAATGTCCTATCCCTTTCTGCTTGTCGGTATCTGTATATTATTTCTCGCAATGTCTTCATATTTTCACCCATCAAGCCCGCCATTTTACTTAACTTGTTCATATGTGCATTACGTATACCTTAAATCAACCACTTTCCGAGCGAAGTGTCGCCTAACTGGTTATTCACTAACATTTCTCAGTGTCCTCTTGTCGCCGAGGCGGATAGTATATTTTATGGAGTCAAGGTATTCTAGGATGGGAATTGCGTATTTTCTTGATGCATTTATCAAGGACTTAAACTGAGATGGGGTAATGCCATCGTGTTCAGTAATAAATCTCTTCAATCTCTCCTTTAAGTCCTCCATCAAATCTGCATTACAATACATATCCTCTTTTATCTTTATAAGTGACCTCTCATTTACCAATATTCCTATAATTTCCCTTACCTTCTCAACAGGTACATTGAATCTCTGTGCTAGCTCCTTTGGTGTTGGCGGGGAAAAACCTGCCTTGTTTATTGTAGAGAAGACCTTATCCTTCAATCTTTTATCGGCCTCTGTCAGGCTGATTTTATGGCCCTTTAGCCATACCAAATCCCTCTGCTGACAAATTTTATCCCCCAAGTCCTTTAATAAGAAATCAAAGAATGTATCATCGATAAATGGAAGCCCCTTTGTCCTTAGTTCAGACTTTTTTAGACCCTGAATTAATGGCCTCTCCCTGTGAAAGTTTTTGAGGTATCCGATGGCCTCTTTCCTTGCCTTCTCCACAAATTCAGAGTGGATATAGCGATTTTCCTCACTAGAGATAACATAGATCCTCTCTTTCTCTATCAATTTATCTAAGTATCTATCTATGTCCTCACTAAATGTGTTTGTAAGCACACAAAGCTCAGGCCTTTTTAACCCCTTAAATTTTGCCTCCCTTAGATGTGTCTCTATAATCTCTTCCTTACTGCCCCTTGTTAGGATCTCTAGATCCCTTATTACAGGGGGGCGCATCCTCTTGTGCCTTTTTGGCATTGGGTTTAGGATCTCCCCTCCCCCTAGCGTATAAATGGGGGAGTATGAACGGATGACAAATCTATCCCCTGGGAGGGCCACTGTAGGCCTTTCCAATTGAAATTGAACATATCCACTTTCCCCTGGGGCGATCTCCTGTTTGTCTAAGAGTGTTGCATAACCCATGATCTCTGCAGTATTTAAGTGGAGGCGGACAAATGTCCTGTTTTTAAATGCCCTTTTTGCACTTGGCAGTATCTCTAGGATACCATCTAACATATAAGAGGGTATTAGTGTATCGGGTGGGGCCAGTATATCCCCTCTTTCTATCTCCTCCTTCTCTATACCCTGAAGGTTTATGGCCGTCCTTTGGCCAGCTATCGCCTCTTCTACATCCCTGTTATGTACCTGTAGCCCCCTGACCTTTGTCCTCTTTCCCTTTGGATAGACCATTAAGGGCTCACCCAATTTGACCCTCCCTGAGATGGTAGTACCAGTTACTACTGTACCAAACCCCTTCATGGTAAAGACCCTGTCTATAGGGAGACGAAAAAGGCCTATGCTAGATTTTGGCTCTATCTCCCTTGCTAGGGTATCTAAGGTATTTATAAGTTCAGGGATGCCTTCCCCTGTTATTGCCGATACCTTGACAATGGGTGCATCTTCTAGGAATGTGCCCTTTATAAATTCCCTTATATCCTCTTCTACAAGGGACAGCCACTCCTCATCCACCAAATCAATCTTTGTAATTACCACCAATCCCCTTTTTACCTTAAGGAGTGAGCAAATCTCTAAATGCTCACGGGTCTGTGGCATTATCCCTTCATCTGCAGCTATAATCAGGGCCACCAAATCCATGCTTGATGCCCCTGCTACCATGTGGTGTACAAACTTCTCATGACCAGGTACGTCTATGATCCCAACAAGCCCACCACTTGGCAGCCTTAAGAAGGCAAAGCCCAATTCTATAGTAATCCCCCTAAGTTTTTCCTCCTTTAGCCTATCTGTATCTATGCCTGTCAGTGCCTTGATTAGGACAGTCTTTCCATGGTCAATGTGCCCTGCTGTGCCTAAGATGATGGGTTTCATTCCTCTTTCTTTTCTAAAAAGTCCTTGATCCTCTTTCTCTCTTCTTCATCTGTGCAAAGGTTTAGATATACCTCCCAATGACGACGGGCCTTAAGTGGTTGGCCTATCCTCTCAAAGAGGAGGGCAAGGTTGTAATGGGCCTCTAAAAAATCTGGCCTTAAAACAATGGCCACTTGGTAATGTGATATTGCCTCTTCTATAGCCTTCTTTTCTTCTAAGAGATTGGCGTAGTTGAAGTGTGCCTCAGGGGACTCTGGGTCCTCCTTTATGGCCAATTGATACCACATAGCTGCATTCTCAATCTTTCCTTGAAGGTAATAGACATTTCCCAAATTTATCATGGCGGGCACAAAGTGCTTGTCTAGATGCAGGGCCTGCAGGTATGCATCCTCTGCCTGCTTAATCGTCTCTGGTGTATCATCTAAGCGACAACCACGCTCAAACCAGTCCTCAGCGGTGAGGAAATCCCCTACTGATTTTACCTCAGCCGTCTCTTTCTCAAAATCCAAATAGATCTGGCCATATGGGTCAAACTTTATCCCCTCTTTTGAGATGTACAATTTTTTACCCTTTACCTCAAACTTAAGTTCAGCCAAGGGAAAGCGCAGATAGGGTGTCCTCGTTTTTACCTGCTTTAAAAGATGCCTTATCCTCTGTAAAGAGATCCCCTTCTTTTTGAGGTTTAAGATTGTCTTAATACTTACTAGGTCCTTAAATGTATAAAATTCCCCTGGCTTTATGAGGTTAGTCTTTTCCCAGTAATACAAACGGTTAGGGGATATACCAAACATCTTGGCAATGGTTGTTCTGTTAAACTTATCCATTGACTATACCCTTAAAACTAGGGGCCCGGAGGTGGCCCTTTTCGGTAATCTCCTTAAACTCAACAAGGACACGGACCTTTGGCCTCACCCATACAATCCTTAAGGGAAATGGCTCAAAGTTCTTAAGTGGAGGTGGTCTTTTGGAGATAAAGGGTCTTAATAAAGAGAGTAGTTCTATCTGCCTTTCATAGCTAAAACCAGTCCCCACCCTTCCCCTATAAAGATACACATTATCCTCCTGTGTGGCCAAGAGCAATGCCCCAAATGTCCTTTCCCTCTCCCCCTTCCCTATTGTATAACCGCAGACATA
>JAGGTC010000165.1 GCA_021163945.1 Deltaproteobacteria bacterium
TAGGGGCCAACGCGCATGAAGCCCACGGATACGCGAGTGGAAGAGAGTAGGGATATCCTAAAGGCACATCCAGGATTGTGGCGGTGCCACAATATATTTAACTGTGTGGAGGCCTGCCCTAAGGGTTTAAATCCCCTCAAGGCCATTGTAGCCTTGCGGAAGTTTGTTTTAAAATCATAATTTATTAGTTGTCTTTGCAAGATAAAAGGTCTATATTATAAATAATTATGAAAAGGCATTATTTATGGGATTATAAAAAAGTCCACCCTCTAAAAGAACTAGAGCGCATTGGTATGTTTTTCCCACTAATAGGAAGAGACAAAGATACAGTGCTTACACTCTATGAAAATCTCGATAAATTAAAGCTACCTGAAGAAAAAAGGCAATTGATTATGACCTTATCCAAAAAAACGTATTAAAGTGAATTTACTTACTCCAACCCAAATGACCTTCCTTCAATACCTAAAGAAGACCCCTTTAGTAAAGGACTTCTACCTAACTGGGGGTACGGCCTTGGCTGCCTTTTATCTCTTTCATCGCTATTCTTTTGACCTAGACTTTTTTACAAAAGACAAAGAAAATATAAAACTAGAATATCTTTTATATTTTTTAAAACAGACACCCGATATTAAAGAAGTTTACTTAGAAAAAATTCATGAGAGGCGCATTTTTACCCTTCAATGGCAAGAAACCCTATTAAAAGTGGAGTTTGCTTTTTATCCTTATAAAAATATTGCACCTCTGCAGAAAAGGGAGGGAATCTTTGTAAATAGCCTAGAAGACATTTTTGTTAATAAATTGCTTGCCCTAGCAGATAGAGAAGAGACAAAAGATTTGATAGATGTATATTTTATATTGAAAGAAAAGGGTCTTGATTTTCTCCTCTTTGGTCTAAAAGAGGCTCAAAAGAAATTTGGGATAAGGGGTATCGAATTCATTGTCCAGAGAAAGTTCCTTGACCTCCCAGAGAAAATAGAAGATGTCCCTTACTTGATAAAGCCCCTTCTTGATTTTAAGGCATTTTTGAAAGAAGCAGCCGTCCTCATTGCCCAGGCATATTGGAAAAATTTATAATAAAAAACTTGCCTCTCCCACTATCTATGCTTATTTTTTATTAGAAATTCAATATTTTTGGAGGAAATAATGGATATTAGTCGCTTTACACAAAAGACACAAGAGGCAATAAGCGAGGCACAAAACATTGCTGTCCGCTATGGGCATCAAGAGGTTGATACAGAACACCTAATCCTTGCATTTCTAGAGCAAGAGGGAGGACTGCTTCCCCGTTTCCTTCAAAAGATGGATGTGCCAGTAGATGTATTTAGGGAGAGGATAGAGACCGAGTTAGATAAAAGACCAAGGATGAAAGGACCATTGGGGGAGATTGGAAAGGTCTACCTTGCAGGTGGCCTTCATCAGATATTGGTAAAGGCACAGGAGGAGGCAAGGCACCTTAAGGATGAATATACAAGTGTTGAGCATATTATCTTGGCCATAATTGAGCAAGGGACAAATACAAAAGTTGGAAGGATCTTTCAGGAGTTTAATATTACCCGTGACCGTTTTCTAAAGACACTAACAGATATACGTGGCAGACAGCGCATTACAAGTCCAACGCCAGAAGAGACCTATGAGGCACTCGCCCGCTATGGGAGGGATCTGGTACAGGAGGCAAAGAAGGGGAAACTTGACCCAGTGATTGGAAGGGATGCAGAGATAAGGCGAGTAATAAGGATACTCTCACGCAGGACAAAGAACAACCCTGTCCTAATTGGTGAGGCAGGGGTAGGAAAGACGGCCATCGTAGAGGGTCTAGCACAGAGGATCTTAAGGAAAGACGTGCCAGAAGGACTAAAGGATAAGACAATCTATCAACTGGATATGGCTGCACTACTTGCTGGGGCAAAGTACCGTGGTGAATTTGAAGAGAGACTAAAGGCAGTTCTAAAGGAGATTCAGGCAAGTGATGGAAGGATCATATTGTTTATTGATGAGATCCATACCATTGTAGGTGCAGGGAGGGCAGAGGGGGCCATTGATGCAGGCAATATGCTAAAGCCCATGCTTGCAAGGGGTGAACTTCACTGCATTGGTGCTACTACCTTAGATGAATATAGAAAGTATATTGAAAAGGACCCAGCCCTTGAGAGGAGATTTCAACCAGTAATTGTAGAAGAGCCAAATGTAGAAGATACTATTTCTATCCTGAGGGGGTTAAAGGAAAAATTTGAGGTACATCATGGTGTAAGGATTAAGGACAGTGCACTTGTCTCAGCGGCAGTGCTCTCACACCGTTACATTACTGATAGATTTCTACCTGATAAGGCAATTGACTTAATAGATGAGGCAGCCGCCATGGTGAGGACAGAGATAGACTCTATGCCTGTTGAGCTAGATGAGGTCACACGTCGGATAATGCAGCTTGAGATTGAACAAGAGGCCTTAAAAAAGGAAAAGGATAAGGCGTCAAAGGAACGCTTAATGGCAATCCAAAAGGAACTTTCAGATTTAAGGACAAAGGCAGATGCACTAAGGGCCCAGTGGGAGGCAGAAAAGGAGGTAATTGGAAGGTTAAGGAAATTGAGGGAGGAGATAGAACAGGTAAAGCATGAGATTGAAAAGGCAGAAAGGGAATATGACCTAAATAGGGCAGCAGAGCTTAGATATGGAAGGCTCTCGGCCCTAGAGAGGGAGTTAAAAGATGAAGAAAAGAGATTGGTACAAAAACAATCTACTGGAAGGCTACTGCGTGAGGAGGTAACAGAAGAGGAGGTGGCAGAGGTTGTCTCTCGCTGGACAGGTATTCCGGTAACAAAGCTTATGGAGGGTGAGAGGGAAAAGTTATTAAAACTAGATAAGATCTTACACCAGAGGGTAGTAGGGCAAGATGAGGCAGTAAAGGCAGTAGTAGATGCAGTAATTAGGGCAAGGGCCGGTCTAAAGGACCCAAACCGCCCCATTGGCTCATTTATCTTCTTAGGCCCTACAGGTGTAGGGAAGACAGAACTGGCAAAGACACTAGCAGAGGCACTATTTGATACAGAAGAGAATATAGTAAGGATTGATATGTCTGAATATATGGAAAAGCACACAGTCTCAAGACTTATTGGTGCCCCCCCTGGCTATGTAGGCTATGAAGAGGGGGGACAACTAACAGAGGCCATTAGGAGAAGGCCATATAGCGTAATATTATTAGATGAGATTGAGAAGGCCCATACAGATGTATTCAATATCCTACTTCAAATCCTAGATGATGGAAGACTTACGGATTCACATGGGAGGACGGTTGATTTTAAAAATACAGTGATCATTATGACATCAAATGTCGGAAGCCACTACCTATTAGAAGGGGTAAAGGAAAATGGGGAGATTGATTCAGGGACAAAGGATCAGGTAATGAGGGAACTGAGGCATACATTTCGCCCAGAATTCCTAAACAGAATTGATGAGATTGTCCTCTTTAAACCGCTTACAATGGAGGAGATCAAAAGGGTAGTAGATCTGCAGATGAAATATATTCAAAATAGACTTAAGACACATGATATTACAGTTGAGCTTACAGATGAGGCAAGAGGCTTTATTGCTAGAGAAAGCTATGACCCTGTCTATGGGGCAAGGCCACTTAGGCGCTATCTGCAACAAAAGATAGAGACAGAGCTTGCAAAGAGGATCATCTCTGGTGAGATAGTAGACGGAAGTCATGTTTTAGTGGCATTAAGAGATGGTGATTTAAGTTTTGAGATCCAAAGGCCTCAAGAGGCAAAAGTGGCCTATGCCTAAGTGAAATGGAGATAGAATTGAAGACTATACTTTTGACAGGGGCAGCAGGATTTATAGAATGGAAGACCGCAGAGGGATTATTGAGTAGAGGTTTTAAGGTCATTGGCATAGACAACATGAATGACTACTATGATGTGAGGCTAAAGGAGTACAGAC
>JAGGTC010000028.1 GCA_021163945.1 Deltaproteobacteria bacterium
TACCATACAGGAAAATAGAGGAGATAGAGAATTATCAATATAGTCTGTAGTCGGTAGTCTGTGGTCTGTAGTCTGTTGGGTTTTTGTCCATCGTCCATCGTCCACCGTCCACCGACCAAACTCTGTCCACCGTCCACCGTCCACTGACCACTGACCAACAGGCCTGCTCCAACAATAGCCAGGGCCTGAGAGGTTATAAGTAAAACAGGGGAAGGTAGAAATTTATAAAGAAAACCATAGAGGAGGGAAAAGATATGGGCATGTGGGACAAAAAGGAATTTTATGGGAAAATCTGTGGCAAAAATGTATATAATCCAGTTATAGAATCCCAAATCAAAAAAGTTAGTATGAAAAGAGAGGTATTTAAATAGGGAACCAAACAAAAAAACGAAAAAAAATATTAAACAAAGAACACTCAGTTTTGACATTTTTTAGAAATGATAAATTTTAATTTCTATATCTTTTGCCTCTTTCTTAGTTTTTCAATCCTTTTTTTAATTCTTTTTCTTTCGTAATCTGTTTCTTGATAGTTAATATCTTTTTTAGCTAATATGCTATTCTCCTTAAAAATTTCTTTTAAAACCTTACCATCCATATCTTTTGGAATAGGAACATCAAAAATATGAAGAATTGTAGGGGCTATGTCTAATATAGAAGCATTTTGAAGAACTGCTCCTCTTTTAAAATTAGGGCCATAAGCTATAAAAATGCCATCTATTCTGTGAGAGCCTGTATGTCGTAGAGAGAAAGGTTCTCTTTTAAAAAGATAGTTTTTATCTATGTCTTCTTCTAAAATACATGCCCAATCATTTATTGATAATATAATATCTGGAAGTTTATTAACTTTGCTTCCATGATAAGAGGAATGTGGTTCATAGATTTTTATTTTAACGTTATATTTAATATCTTTTGGGATTTGCCACAATTGATCAACCAGTTTATCTCTGATCACATTGGATTTGTTTCGAGAATTAATATATATTGCTCCAAAAGGTATTGTGTGTCCTATTACATAAGCCTTACTTTCATTAAGGTCTATTTGGTTTGCCACAGAAGCAAGGATTTGGCTTTGAATTTTTTTCACAAAAAACTGTGGAATAAGTTTACCTAAAATAGAGGTTTTAATCCCTTTCAGAAGGAACTCGTTTTTTCTTAAGAAAGATGACATAAATCTCCCCTTTTTTCTCCTTAGATATCCTTTTGTTTCTAACCACTTTCCTAAATTGAAACAGCCCCATTGTGGTCCAAAACCATGGTCAGAGATAACTAATATGTTAACTTCCTCGTCTATACTATTACAAATTTTAGCAATAATTTGGTCAAGCTTTCTCCAAAATTTTTTAAATTCATCTTCATAGTTGTTCTTACCAGGATATAGTGGGTAGTTTGGGTCTATAAACATCCACATTCTGTGTAAAATCCAGTCAGTTGGTGAATAAATAGTCACTCCTAGGTTCCATTCATATTTACTTAATAAGTATAAATCAGCTTTTCCCTTTGCATCTAAAAAATTGGTAATGTCTTTTAGAAATAAGTCAATATTGTTGTATTTAGGATGGTGATAATCCAAATTAAGTTTATAGTTTGGTGCTACAGAGTAAATCTCATTTTTGACATCTTTAGGAAAAGTAAAATCAGCTTTTTCTGAAATAACCACTCCAGAAACCATAACTCCATTTATTTCATAAGGGGGAAATAAAAGGGGATAATTTATTATTATTTTTTTCTTATCAATGTAATTCCAAAAAGGATTATTTTTAATGAAGTCATTAGCATTAAGTAGCCTTAACTTGTTGTTATTTTCTCTTACAAGAAAATCAATTATCCCTGTCTTTCCGGGATTTTTACCAGTGGCAATCGAAAGCCAGGATGGACCTGTTACAGGAGGAACCACAGACCTTAGCCTTCCAATAACTCCATTTTCTGATAATTTTTTTAAAGTAGGTGTTATATTTTCTTTAAAAAGAGGTTGTAACACATCCCAACTCACGCCATCCAAACCAATGATGAGGGTTTTTCTCAATTTTGAGCCTCTTAATCCTCTATAAGGATTTGAATTTTTTTAAAAAAAGTTGCCTGTTCTCCGATTTGGTATATATAAATAATCAAATTTTGATTTAATTTAAAGAATTTATAATTTATTTCTTCATGGAAAGATTCTCTTTTAAATCTTCTTATTTTGTATGTTTTACATTGCTTAATATTTGAACAAAATGCATTTGAAATAACAAGTTGAGCTATATCCTTGGCAATATCTTTTGAAGTAAGAGGCATACTTCCACCAAACATTATTGCATACCCTTTGCCAAGTGGAATGGAAGCTACCGAGGTAGTTCGATATTTTATCTTGCCTAGGACTTTGCCTTTTAGCAAATTTACCATTGAAATATCCAGGCCGTTAAATATAAAAGGATAGTGCAAATTTAAAGCCTTTGACCAAAAACTATCTTTTGACGCAACACAATCTTTATAAAAAGGTGAAATCAATTGTTTTGTCCAAAAAATAGAAGTAAGATTTTGAACTTCGAATTTTGATTTTCCCACAATCCAGAATAAAATGCCACCTTTATTAACCCATCCTTTTATAAACTCTCCAAATTCCTGAAATATTTTAGGAAAAACCATTGTATTCAAGATTATTGCTTCATAGAGAAAATCATCCGAGCTTGAGGTAATTTTTTTAATCAAAATAGTTTTCAGTTTATGAGTACCTATCATCTGAATAGTTCCTTCGTAACCTCTAATCCAAAGTTCTGAAGATAAATGGTCAAAAAGACCCACGGCAGTTCTTTTTTCGCAGTCTTTGTAAGTTTTATCATAATAAAAATATATATTTCTTATATCAATATCCCTTTCTCTCTCTAAAATTAAAAGATTTATTTTCATAGGGTAGTAAGAGTAAATATTAAAAGAAAAATCAATATGATTTTTCGCTATTTTATAGCCACAAGAGAAAGAGGGGGTTAGGCAAAAAAAATGGATTACAAACCCTGCAAGAACTATAAACAAAAAAGAAAAAAAAGCGATTTTAACATAGGCGTCTTTCATCATATTATAAACTTTTTTCTTTTAATTTTTTTATTGAAATAAAAATTCCAAGAATCATACCATAAATACCCAATAAAGCAGAAATAAAATGCAAATCATATCTAAAAAACCTTGTTCCAAGGCCTGGCCAATTCCAAAAAGACATTGTTTGATTTATTATTGTTTGCATTGGTAAGACTTTTGAAAAAGCTGCTAAGGGAGTAAATATTACTTCAAGACCCCGAAGAGAGAAATAAAAAATTAAGCTACTTACCACTATAGATATCAAAACAGCCATTAAGTTTTTTTCTTCTAACAAGATAGTGCTTACAAGGAACCCTATGCATAGTAGGATTAATAAGCGCGAATTTAATAACTGTCCTATTACAAAAGAAAGAATAATTAGAAAACTCAATTGCCATATTTTGTTAAAGGATTTAGATAAAGTCTCATAATCACTATCCTGTGTAATTAGGACTACAAGAATAGGCACGACCCAAACAAGATAAGGAGGATTTAGAATAAACATAGTTAAAAATGTAATTAGTAAGATATAAAAGGTGCCATACCATAAATATTTTTCATAAGGGCGACTTATATTTCTCCAAATGATTACTAACAAAAAAAACATTGCAAGAATTATTAAAATTTCTTGTATATTGACTATCAAAAAGGAATTACGGTTTGCCCATTTTTCAATCCATTCATAACCCAATAAGTATCTAACAGCCCAAGGGGATAAACCTCCTACTATTAAACCTGTATGTACCCTTAAAGTCGTGGCTGTGAGACAATTTTCAAAGGTATACGTTAAAAAAAGGGGGGACAATATTAAAACCGCAGAGACTAAACTCCCTAAAGAGAATGTAAAAATATTTGATATTGCATGAGTAATTTTATTT
>JAGGTC010000161.1 GCA_021163945.1 Deltaproteobacteria bacterium
ATTATGTGAAATATAGTTTTGAGTATGATGTGAAAAAAAGTGAGATAAATAACAAAAAACATGGGATTGATTTTGAAGAAGCAAAAAAATTATGGGATGACCCTAATTTGATTGAAATACCTGCTAAAACAATAGATGAGCCAAGATATTTAATAATAGGGAAAATAGGTGAGAAATATTGGTCCGCCATTATTACTTACAGAGGTGAAAAAATCCGAATAATTTCTGTAAGAAGGGCAAGAAAAGAGGAGGTGAAAATTTATGAAAGCATCTAAACTTGATGAAAAATTTGATAGAGGCGAGTCAGTTATTGATTTTTTAGCTCTTGACAAGGCTAGAAGGCCCAATCTTGAAATAAAAAGGGTGAACATAGATTTTCCCAACTGGATGGTTGAGGCATTAGATAAAGAAGCAAGGCGTATTGGTGTCACAAGACAGGCTGTTATCAAGATGTGGATAGCTGAAAGATTAAAGGAGACCAGATAGTAGGAATCATGATGAGGCAATTCGATATCTTGCCCGTTCTTCTGTTTAGTGGTATTTTTTAAAGATGCCTGTTTATCCAGAGGTCTTTGATGTCATTGTGGTAGGGGCTGGGCATGCAGGCTGTGAGGCCGCTTTGGCAGCGGCCAGAATGGGTCATCCTACCCTCCTTCTTACTATAAATGTTGATAGAATTGCACAGATGTCCTGCAACCCTGCCATTGGGGGCCTTGCAAAGGGGCATCTAGTAAAGGAGATTGATGCCCTTGGTGGGGAGATGGCAAAGAACATTGATGCCACTGGCATCCAATTCCGTCGCCTAAATACAAAGAAGGGGCCTGCGGTTTGGTCTTCACGTGCCCAGGCAGATATGGAGCAGTATAGGCTTAGGATGAAATCTGTGTTAGAGAGGACAGAAAATCTTTTTATAAAGCAGGCAAAGGTAAAAGAGGTATTAGTAGATAAAGGTGCAGTAAAAGGGGTAAAGACTGGTATTGATGAGGTGTTTAGATCAAAGACGGTCATCTTAACTACAGGTACATTTTTAAGGGGACTCATACACATTGGACCTACAAATTTCCCTGCTGGCAGGATGGGGGACCCTCCTTCCAATAAATTATCTATGTGTCTTAAAGAGCTCGGATTTGAAATTAGTCGTTTTAATACCTGTACTTGCCCTAGATTAGATGGAAAAACAATTGATTTTAATAGATTAGAGCCTCAATATGGGGATGAACCCCCCCATCCATTTTCATTTTCAACAGAAAAAATAGACCGCCCTCAACTACCTTGCTATCTTACCTATACTAATTCTAAGACGCATGAAATAATCAAAAAAAACATAGAATATTCTCCTCTTATTTTAGGTAAAGTTTCTGGGGCTCCACCCAGATATTGCCCTTCTATTGAAGAGAAGATTATAAGGTTTCCTGAAAAGGAAAGGCATCAAATATTTTTAGAACCTGAAGGGTTAAATACTACTGAGGTCTATCCAAATGGAACCTTTACTGGTTTACCTATAGATGTTCAACTTAAAATGTTAAGAAGTATCAAAGGTTTAGAAAGGATAGAGATTGTTCGTCCTGGTTATGCTATTGAATATGATTATATTAATCCTACCGAGCTTAAGCCATCACTTGAGACAAAATTGATTAAAGGGCTATTCTTTGCAGGGCAGATAAATGGTACCACAGGTTATGAGGAGGCAGCTGCCCAAGGTATTATTGCAGGGATAAATGCGGCCCTTTATATAAGGGGAGAAGAACCACTCATCTTGGACCGCTCTCAGGCATATATAGGGGTACTAATTGATGATCTGGTTACAAAGGGGACAAATGAGCCATATCGTATGTTTACCTCAAGGGCAGAATACAGACTTTTTTTAAGGGAAGATAGTGCCGATTTAAGACTTATGCCCATTGGTTATAGGCTTGGCCTTATCCCTGGAGACCAATACAGGAAACTTTTAGAAAAGAAAAGGATAATTGAGGAGACGTTAAAGAGGCTTTCGGGGATAAAAATAAGGCCTACCTCATCAGCAAATGATATACTAAAAAATATAGGTACCTCCCCCATTAATACCCCAATTACACTAAGGGATTTGCTAAGGAGACCGGAAGTAGATTTTTATGACCTGGTGGCATTTGATGATAGATTAGAAGGTTTGCCCAAGGCAGTGGCTGAGGAGGTAAGCTTTCAAGTAAAGTATGAGGGCTATATAAAGAGGCAACAAGAGCAGGTAGAAAGATTTAAGAAGTTAGAGGAAATGCGGCTTCCAAGGGATATGGACTATTATAAAATCCCTGGCCTTTCTAATGAGGTCAAGGAGAAGCTCTCAAATATTCGTCCCATCTCCCTTGGGCAGGCAGCCAGGATCTCTGGTATAACCCCAGCGGCTATCTTTATTCTTGAGGTATATCTTAAAAAGCACTCTTTAAGTAATTAAGATGAAGGTTTGTAAAAATTGTCTACACTTTTCATATGATTTTAAGGGGTTTTGTAAACTTGCCCAAAAGTTTGTTGGAAAACTTTACATACATGCGATAATTGGAGGCCAAACCTTTCAGTGATACACAACACTAGGCCAGTGTTTATGTTTAATTCAATGCCAATAGATTTAGAAAAGATCATAACCGCCATACACCATTTTTCAGACCTCAGGCTGCTTGTAGTTGGAGATGTCATGCTAGATGAATACCTTTGGGGGAATGTAGAGAGGATCTCACCTGAGGCACCGGTACAAGTGGTAGATATTAGGCGCCAGAACTTTACCTTAGGTGGGGCAGCCAATGTGGTCAATAATCTCATAAGCTTGGGCTCAAATGTCTATGTAGTAGCTGTCATTGGTAATGATGATGCAGGTGAGATTATAAAAGATGAATTTAAAAGGCTTAATGTAAATATTGATGGCCTATTTACCGACCCAAGTCGTCCTACTACCAAAAAGACAAGGGTTATGGCCATAAATCAGCAGATGATAAGGCTTGACTATGAAAAAAGAGAGGAAATATCTAGGGATTTAGAAGATAAAATCAATGCCTATATAAAAGACAATCTATCAATCTTTGATGCCATTTTGGTATCAGATTATGCAAAGGGTGTAGTCACAAGGGGTATTTTGACTGAGGTTATAAAGAAAAAAGATGGCCTTATACTTATAGACCCAAAGGGGAGAGACTTTAGTAAATACAGAGGCGCTACTGCAATTACACCAAATATCAAAGAGGCAATCTTGGCATCAGGCTTTGAAGACATAGAAAAGGCGGCAAGGAAATTTTTAGATGAACTGGACCTAAAAGTAGTATTTATAACAAGGGGCAAAAGGGGCATATCCCTATTTGAAAGGGGTAGGCCCCCTGTTCATGTCCCTGCTAGGGCAAGGGAGGTATATGATGTTTCAGGTGCTGGGGATACAGTTTTGGCCACCTTAGGTCTTTCAATAGCCTCAGGGCTTACATATTTTGAGGCAGCACTACTTGCAAATATTGCAGCAGGGATTGTGGTGGGCAAAGTAGGCACTGCCACTGTAACTCAAGAGGAATTATTGGATGCCTTGGTAAGTGATATGCCACTTTCGGCCTCAAAGATAAAGGAAATTAACCAATTAAAGCAAATCGTCAATTATTTAAAGGCACAAGGAAAAAAGATTGTCTTTACCAATGGGTGTTTTGACCTCTTGCATGTGGGTCATATCCATTTACTTAAGGAATCTAAAAGATTGGGGGATATATTGATTGTGGCCATTGACGATGATGAGTCGGTAAGGAGACTAAAAGGGGAGGCCCGTCCGGTTATAAATCAATTTGAAAGGGCCCAGATATTATCTGCCTTAGACTGTATAGATTATGTAACTATATTCTCTACAGATCAATTAAAAGATTTAATTAAAGAGATCAGGCCAGATGTTTTAACAAAGGGAAGTG
>JAGGTC010000130.1 GCA_021163945.1 Deltaproteobacteria bacterium
TTGCATACCTCCCTGTTTTCACTATTCCTATACCTACAATTTGGGCACTCAATTAGTATGGCCATGGCTACCCCCTTCTTTATAGATTTCTCTTATTATGCTTTCTATTAAAGGGATAGGATAATTTACTATCTTAGCAATCTCTTTAGGGGTCTTGTCTTTTATCTTTTCAATCTTCTTTTTGAGCCTATGTTTTTTGCCTCTACAAGAGTTACTACCACAATAGGTTTGGTCTTTTCTCCATTTTACAAAAAGCCTTCCACAAAATGGGCACTTTTCATGTATCTTTTTAGGACATATTGCTTCTTCAATTTTTGAAATAGACACCTTTGGTATGTAGTCCTCATCTATTAAGCCTTTTTCTATCAACTCCCTCTTTAGTTCTTGCCATTCTTTGATCTTTGCCTTTTCTATCCACCAGACAAGGCCATAATCCCTAAAAAGAAAATCTACATAATCCTCTTCTGTCTTTATCCCCTCTTTTAAAAGGATTTCCTTTAATTCAGGGGGTATCTTATGCCAAGGGTAAGGCCTTAACTGAAAAAAGGGTAGTTTTTCTTTTAGAATATCTTTTATCTCTTTACATCTAAGCCTTTCTACATAAGGGATCATCAACCCTTGAACAATCCTTCTTAATCTATCCTTGCTTACTAAAGAGGCATTGACCTTTATCCCTACCACTTTCAAAGAAGATTTAGAAAGGATCTCTTCTAATATCTCTTTATCTGGTAGCCCAACTGAAATTTCAAGCCAACCCCAACTGCCTTTGTGGATTGGGACTGAAAATGCATAACAATAGAGATAATAAGCTAGCTTTCTTAATACCCTTTCTGTCAGACTTAAAAAGTCACTTAGAAGATTGACCTTAAAGAATACCCTAGCAATTTCTAAAGAGAGAGGCAAAGAGATTGAAATAGAGTTTTGCCTTTTTTCTATGTCAATATCAGAAAGCATGGGAGAGAGGATAAAAAGCTCATTTGGTTTAAAGTGCGTGAGAGTTTGATTTATATTATTTTTCTTCACGATATTGCGATTATATCACGTTTGGTATAAGATGTCAATAAAACAAATCACTTGGGAGGTCAAAATGGTGCAGAAAAGGATTTTAAACAGAAAAGACGCAGCTTCGTATTTGGGAATCTCCCCAAGTATGCTCGACAAACTCGTAGCGCGAGGTGATTTGCCAAGAGTCAAACTAGGGAAGCGAGTAATTTTCAAAATTGAAGATCTGGAAGGGTTACTTGAAAGGTATAGAGAAAGAAGGAGCAATACAAAAAGCTGGGATTAGAAAATGGGAGACAGCATACCATCTTTTCAAATTGCTATTGACTTACAAAAGTCAGGGCTCAAGTGGGACGACGTGGAGAAATATGGGTGGTATGAACTACCACCAATTGGCGACCCTAGTGAAGAGCTTAAAAGAATTCTAGGTTTTTGCAGTTATAAAGGCCATGATCTAGCCAGAGAATCAAGCGCTATTTTAGTTATTCCCTACTTCGATGAAAAAGGGGCAAACATTTTTAATCGAGTAAAAATCTATGGCATTGATGGGATAAGGTATCTTTCGCCTACCAAGGACAAGGCAACTCCAGCATTATACATCTTGCCATCTGAATACAAGAAACTGAAAAGCCCCAAGACAAAGATTTTTCTGGTGGAAGGCGAGAAAAAGGCAGTTAAACTTGTTCAAACACTTCGTGATTTTGATGACCCCTGTGCTGTAATTGGTATTTCAGGCGTTACGATGTGGCATGCTTCAAGGGGTTGGGATGCAGTACCAGTACATGGTAGGGATGTATTTCTAGTTTTCGATGCAGATAGCGAGGATAATAAAGATGTTAGGAGAGAAGAAGTAAAGCTCTATTGTTGGCTTAGGGACAGAGGTGCTCAAGTGAAAGGCCTTGTTTGGCAAAGGGAAAAAGGCAAGGGAATAGACGATTATCTTGCTGCTGTTTCTGACCCAGTAAAGACGCTTAAAAGTCTGGTTGCAGAGTCAGTAAATCCTTTTTTTAAATATAGCCACAGACCATATTTTGAGATTGTCGAAGCTGTTAAAAAGGTTGAGGTTAATTCTCTCACAAGGAAAACATTGAGCTTAGAAATCAAGGAATATCTAAATGATGCAAAGGCCCTAAAGACAAGAAGCATTGAAAAGGACATTACCCCTAAGGCTGAGCAGAGAAAAGCGCAAGCAGATTTGTTGATTGAGTTGGGGCTGAAAGAAGTAGATACGTTCTTTGCTGACCAAAAGGAAGTGGCATTTGCAAAGTTCAAAGTTGGTGACCATTTTGAAATATGGCCTATAAGACATAAAATGTTCAAAAGCTGGCTTTGTGGCCTTTATTTCAAAGCTACTGGTAAAGGCACCAACACTGATGCTTTGCGAAGTGCGCTAAATACTTTAGAATCCAAGGCACTTTTTGAAGGACTTAGGCATGAGATTTTTAACAGGGTTGCCCAATATGATGATGCGATTTTTTATGATCTCAGCAATGAAAAATGGCAAGCTGTAAAAATTACAAAGGATGGGTGGGATATAGTTGATAATGCCCCCATTTTTTTCAAAAGATATGCGCACCAAAAGTCACAAGTGTTGCCTTCTGAAAATGGCGATCTAAACTTGCTTTTACCTTTCTTAAATTTTAAAGATGAGGATGATAAGGCTCTTTTCCTCGTTTGGCTAACCTCTTGCTTCTTACCACACATCCCTCACCCCATACCTATACTTTATGGGCCTCAAGGCAGTGCCAAAAGCACCTTATTCAAATTGGCGAAAGAGATAGTTGATCCTAGTATCACGCCACTTCTTAGCATGCCTAAAGATTTCAATGAACTGGTGCAGAGGTTAGACCATCATTGGTTTTGTGCCTTCGACAACTTAACAAACCTTGGTGACTGGCAATCAGATGCCCTGAGTAGGGCTGTCACTGGTGAGGGCCATTGTAAGCGACAACTATATACTGATGATGAGGATGTTATTTTTGCCTACAAGAGGTGCATAGGATTAAATGGAATAAATTGTATTGCGACAAAGCCAGATCTGCTAGATAGGAGTATCATTTTTGAAACCACAAGAATAGAAAGAGAAAGAAGAAAGGAGGAAAGAGAATTATGGAGCGATTTTCATAATGTGCTCCCAAAAGTCTTGAGTGGATGTTTTGATGCGTTGAGCAAGGCTATGCCTATTTTTTACTCTATTAGACTGGATAAGCTAGAGCGCATGGCAGATTTTACACGCTGGGGCTTTGCCATTGCTGAGGCATTAGATATTGGTGGGGATAAATTCTTGCAAGCTTATTGCCAAAACATTGAAAAGCAGCATGAAGAAGTAATCGAGGCTAATCCCATCGCTCTAGCGCTAAGGGAGTTCATCTATAAGCAAGAAAGATGGGAGGGCATGCCCTCAGAATTGCTTGAAGAGCTCAAAAAGGTCGCAGAAGATTTAAAACTCGATACGAGAGATAGATCCTGGCCCAAGCAGCCAAACAGCTTAATACGCAAATTAAATACCTTGAAAGTCAATTTGCAGCACATAGGCATTGATTACTGCCACAAAGCTAGAAGCAAAAAAGGTGCACATATAGACCTTAGAGTAAGGGGAAAAACCTACACTACCTACATACCTACACAAATGCAGAAAAATCAAGGGTTTTTGGGTGTAGATATGGGTGTAGATAAAAAAACAATACCTACACCCATACCTACACCCCAAAAATATAGAGCTGATGGGCAAAATGTAGGTGGTGTAGGTAATGTAGATAATTTCCCTACCTTGGAGGGCTGTGAAACAAAAAATATGGAAGAAGGTGAGGATGATAG
>JAGGTC010000019.1 GCA_021163945.1 Deltaproteobacteria bacterium
GGTAGGGGATTTAGTCCTTGCCCGGGATAATGCCTTAAATGAGATTGTTTGGCAAATAAAAAATATAAATAAAGATAGGCAATTTTTATCAATAAATGCTCCCCAAGGGGTTCAAGTGGGCTGTCTATTGTTTAGATTAAAAGATAAACCCAATAAGGTGGCAAAAAGAAGGCTACTAGATAAGATCATCAATAAAGAAAAAAGAAGAAATTTGATAAATTGGATAAAGAAACAAAGGATTCAAAAAAAACATACCAAGGCAAGAGAGTTTTGGATACATTCAGAAACACTAGATCTTTTTGAATCTCCTCGTTTCCCATTTTTCCCCATCCTAACAATTAATGACCGCAATTATAGCCATCTGTTGAGGAGATATAGGCAAATCTTAAAAAGATTCCCAAATATAACCCTCTCTTTACCACCTATAATCCTCCCTCAGCAACTATTTTTTTTTGAAAAGGCCATAAATCAATTATTAAGCCTGGGTTTTAAGCGCTGGTTTATTGCCAACTTGGGACAATTCCTACTCTTTCCTAAAGGGGAAATCTTCTTGGGTACTGATTATACATTTAATGTAGCCAATAAACTCTCTATGAAGACCCTAGAAGAACTAGGTGCTAATATAATAACTACAAGTGTAGAACTGGACAAAGGCTCAATGAGGGGGTTGCCTACTGCCATGGTGCTTGTCTATGGCAGGATTCCAGTATTTACCTCCCGACTTAATCTAGAAACCTTTAGGGGTAAATCTATTGTAAGCCCCCTAGGCATGGAATGCTTTATACTTAGTCGTGATCAGATAACATATGTGTTGCCACAGACTCCATTTTCTCTTACAAATAGCCTTAAAGAACTGAAATCATTTGGTATATGTAAGTTTTTATTAGACTTGAGATTTGTCTTGACCAAAGAGGGGGCCAAGGTATTGGCTAGTATCCTTCCCAGAGGCCTTGATTCTAATTATAAAAGGAGGGGATTAAAGTGAAAAAATTTATTATTTATTTACTTATTTTTATCTTATTCCTTTCGTGTACCAAAAAGGAATATATTAGACGCCAGGCCCCAGATTTTACCCTCTTAGACCTAAATGGGCAGATAATCCACCTTTCTGACTTTAAAGATAAAGTAGTCATATTGGATTTTTTTACAACCTATTGTAATGCATGCCGTTTGATAATCCCAAATCTCAATAAGATTTATCAAGATTATAGAAAAAGGGGTGTGATTATTGTAGGTATCAGTCTGGATGGATACATAAATCCTGCCCCTCTACGCTATTTTGTTAAACAGGGGGGGATCCTCTATCCTGTACTTTTGGGCGATGAGGAAATAGCCAAGGACTATAGTGTTCAGGTAGTGCCAAGTATCTTTATAATAGACAAAAATGGTTATATCCGCAAAAGACGTGAGGGATATCAAGAAATAAGTGAATTAGAAGGGGCTATTGAGGTACTCTTAAGGGCTCCACAGACCTCGGCAAAGGTAGTTAGGGAATTATCCCCTCAAGGTGGCTATTAGTCTCTTAGGATTTAAAAACAGATCTAGGGCATCATTTATATTGTTTGTTATTAAATCACTGTTTTTAATAGCCTCAATGGCTGTACCCTCACAACCAACAATGCATATCCCTAATGCAGAAGATTTAAGCATAAGGGCATCATTTCTACCATTGCCAATGGCTACGCAATAATCTTCTCCTAAAGATTTCATAAATTTAAATTTTTCTGCTGCCCCAAGATCAGAATTTAGCCTGTGGAGCTTTACAGGCAGATGGCCAAAGAGTCTTTCTGCAGTCCCATGGGTATCGGCAGTAAGGATGTATATATCAAATATATTGGCCAACATCTTTAGTCTTTTAGCTACCCCTGCTATTAAGACGCCATCTTTGGCCAATGTCCCATTGAGGTCTAAGAGTAGATACCTCAACCTTAATTGCTTTCCACTAGGTATCTTTATATCAAATCCTTTCTTCACTTTCTTCCAAAAACTCTAGGAATGCAATTGCCAAAGGAGAAAGTGTTTTTTGATTATGATAAACCAAATAAAAGTCCCTCTCTATCTCTATATCGTCTAGTTTAATCTCCTTTATTAAACCTGTATTTATCTCTATTTCTACTGCCCTCTTAGAGAGGATGGAGACCCCTATACCGGCCATGACTGCCTGCCTAACGGCCTCTGTACTTCCTAGCTCGGCAACAATATTCATCTCACTAACATCAATCCCCTTTTCTTCAAGTATACGCTCCATGGTCATGCGTGTGCCTGAACCTGGCTCTCGCAGGATAAATGGTACCTTTTTTAATGCACTGATGTCCATATGGGAGATCTCTGATAGTGGATTATCTGAAGAGACAACCAAGATAAGCTCATCCCTTGCAAAAGACTGAAAATTTAACTTTGGTATATTAAATTTTGCCCCTACTGCACCAATCTCTATCTCTCCATTTAGTGTCATGTGAACAATTTGCTTTGTATCTCCAATACTAAGTGAGATCTTACAGCCTGGATAAATTGACTTAAATCTCCCCAAAAAGGAGGGCAATATATATTGTCCTGGGATGGTACTTCCCCCTAATTTTAATCCCCCCTTCTTACGACCTAAAAGCAAATTTATGTCCTTTTCTGCCTCCTCCTTTGTTGCTAGTATCTTCTTTGCATAGGTATAAAGTGTCTCTCCTGCCTTGGTAGGCGAGATTTGTTTTCCAAGGCGATCAAATAGCTTTGTACCAAATACCTCTTCCAGAAAGGCAATATAACCACTTACTGTAGGCTGAGTAAGATAACTTTGAAGTGCTGCCTTAGAGAAGCTCTTAAGTTCATAAACCTTACAAAATACCTCTAATTTCTTAAAGTCCATTATATTTTGTGCCTGTTTTCGATTAAGAATTATCAGATAATTCTAATTCCTTGAGAAATGCCTTAAATTCTTCCCCCAATTTGGGGTGTCTTAGACCATAGATCACATTTGCCTTAAGGTATCCAAGTTTGTCTCCACAGTCATAGCGTTTCCCCTCAAACTCATAGGCATAGATAGGATCAGTTTGGCTTAGTTCATTAATTGCATCAGTAAGTTGTATCTCACCACCCCTGCCAGGCGGGAGGTGCTCCAAGATGGGAAAGATATTTTTGGTCAAGACATAACGACCAATTACTGCCAAGTTAGAGGGGGCCTCCTCAGGTGATGGCTTTTCAACTAGCTCCTTTGCCTTATAGAGGCGTTCTTCTATAGGCTCTGGGGCAATTACCCCATAGCTTGAGACAAGCTCCTGGGGCAGGCGCTCTATGGCAACTACTGTGGCCTTTGTTTTCTTATATATAGAGATAAGTTGTGAAAGGCAAGGGGTCTTGCTATCTATTAAGTCATCAGGCAAAATTACTGCAAATGCATCCTCAGAGATAAGGGGTCTGGCACAGAGGATGGCGTGCCCCAAACCCAATGGTTGTTTTTGCCTAACAGAAATGACATCAATCATTTGGGATACGCTTCTAGCAATAGAGAGCAATTCCTTTTTCCCTTTTCTCTCCAATACGGTCTCAAGCTCAAATGCAGTATCAAAATAGTCCTCTATGGCAGACTTACCCTGTCGGGTGACAAAGATAATCTCTTTGATTCCACTGGCTAGGGCCTCTTCTACAACATATTGAATCAATGGCCTATCCGCTATGGGTAGCATCTCCTTTGGTACTGCCTTTGAGGCAGGTAAAAATCTTGTGCCTAAACCAGCAACGGGTATAACTACCTCTTTAATCATGCCTTAACTATATTATTTCTTATAGATTATGTCAAGTTGACAGTATGGA
>JAGGTC010000163.1 GCA_021163945.1 Deltaproteobacteria bacterium
CCTCTGCAGAAAGGTCTGTGTTTGTAGTAAGTATATATTTTCCATCATATCTTTCCTCTTCCTTTATCTTCTCTTCATTAATTTTAATAGGCTAATATTACAGATGCCATAGAAGTGGAAATTGAAAGAGAAAACGAGACATATATTGCCAAGTGTGGTGGTATTAGCCTCTTGCACCTTTGCAGTCCATTACCTTCTCATCCCCTGCACCTGCAAGGCGAAATACAATCCCAAAATAAATGGCAGATTTGGGCAAGCCTTATACTAATTTATGTATTTTTTGGGATTTCTTGAGCCAATAGAGCAAACTATATCATAACTGATAGTACCTGCCTTTTTTGCAATCTCTTCGGCCGTAATGACCTCATTTCCCTGTCTGCCCAAAATTACCACCTCCTCCTCCATATCAACACCTGGGATATTGGTTATATCTATCATTGTAAGGTGCATACATACAGTGCCCAAAATCCTAGAGCGCATTCCCTTTACCAAGACATCCCCTTTATTGGAGAGTCTCCTTGGCAGTCCATGGTCATATCCTACAGGCAAAACCGCTACCCTTGTCTCTCTATTAGTAATAAATGTATGACCATAACTAATGCCTGTCCTAGGAGGCAGTCTCTTTAAGTAGATTATCCTTGTCTTAAAGCTCATAGCCTGTTTTAGGGAAATCTTTTTGCGTAATGCCTCATCAGGATAGATGCCATAGATACTTAGGCCTGGCCGAATCACTTGAAAATAGCTTTCCTTATATTGAATTGCAGCGGCGCTATTGGCGATGTGGCTATATTTTAGGTTAATACCCAAATTTCTAGCATCTTTAATAATCTTTTTTAATCGGTTTATCTGTTTTTTAGTAAATGATGGGTCTGACTCTGCTACGGCCAAGTGGGAGGTCAACCCCTCAATCTCTAAACCAGGAAGCCCCTTTAATGTATTTAGGAATTGGATGGCCTCTTTATAAAAGACACCTAGCCTGCCCATGCCTGTGTCTATCTTTACATAGATGGGCACATCCATCTTCTTCTCCTTTGCCACATCTGATATGGCCCTGGCCAGCTCAATGGTATAAATCACAGGGGTAAGTTGATAAAAGAATGCCCTTTCAACATCCCTTGGGGATATGCCAAGTAAGATAATAATGGGGATAGAAATGCCTGCCTTCCTCAATTTTATCCCCTCTTCCAGATAGCTTACTGCCAAAAAATCCGCCCCCTCCTCTATAAGCGTCTTGGACACAGGAATCATGCCATGACCATAGGCATTGGCCTTAACTACAGGCATTATTTTTACACCTTTTCCTACAAGTGCCTTTATGGCCTTAAAATTGTGCCTAATAGCAGACAGATCTATCTCTACCCAGCTTGATAGCATGACCTTATTCTCATCTTTAAGTAAGTATTCCTTACTGTTGGCTTATTGTTCTTTACAGATATGGCTATAGCCCTTTTGGTGCTAAATAGGATAAAAAGCTCTCTACTCCTGGTAAGGGCTGTATAGAAAAGGTTTCTTTGAAGCATAATATAGTGGGACATATGGAGTGGCATGATCACACACTTTATCTCTGAGCCTTGATATTTATGAACTGTACAGGCATATGCTAGGATAAGCTCATCTAGCTCCTCCTTTCCATATCTTATAGGGCCAAAGCCAAAATCTACATAGGCTATCTCCTCCTCACTATCAATCTCTATTATCTTGCCCACATCTCCATTAAACACCCCTTTGTTATAATTATTCCTTATTTGCATAACCTTATCACCTACCCTAAATCTTCTAGTAATAAACAAAATTTCTGGCTTGTTGGGTGAAGGTGGATTGATTATTGCCTGAAGCTCCTTATTGAGGTTGTTTGTGCCCAAAATCCCCCTCTTCATGGGGGAAAGTACCTGTATCTCCTGATATGGATCAAAACCATGTGTATTTATAAGCTTTATGATGCCATTTTTTAAATACTCAAGTATTTTCTCCTCATTTTCCTCTTCAATAAAAACAAAATCTGCCCCCTTTGGGATAATGTACATCCCTTGATTTACCCTATGGGCATTTTTTACAATAGTGCTCCCCTGCGCCTGCCTAAATATCTGTGAAAGCCTAGTTACCTCAACAAGACCTGAGTCTATAATGTCCTTTAATACAAGGCCTGGCCCTATACTAGGCAATTGATCCACATCCCCTACCAAAATAAGGTTACACCTATCCGGAACAGTCTTTAAAAAGTAGTACATAAGGGGCAGGTCTATCATTGAGGTCTCATCTAAGATTACTATATCGGCATTTAGTGGATTACTTTCATTCTTTCTAAACTCATTTGTCTTTGGGTCATACTCAAGCAGACGGTGGATGGTCTTTGCCTCCTCCCCTGCAACCTCCTCTATGCGCTTTGCCGCCTTACCAGTAGGTGCGGCAAGCAGCACCTTTAGGCCCTTAATCTTTGCCAATTTTAGGATAAACTTTATAGTTTGGGTCTTTCCTGTCCCTGGCCCACCGGTGATGACAGAGATACCTTTAGTAAAGGCAGAGAAAATGGCATTTTTTTGTTCAGTGGAAAGGCCTATCCCTGCCTCCCTTTCTAGTCTTGGGATGGCATGGTCAATCTCATCGGTAAGAATCTTTCCCGTAAGGTTACATTTTGCCATATATGCTATCCTTTTGGCTACCTCCTTTTCCATTTTGTAAAATATAGGAATGTATATCCTCTCCTCTTCGGCCATTAAGTGGCTGCCAATTATGTCTTTTAGCACCTCTTCTATTTTTTTTACTGGAAGCCCCAAGATCTGAGCCGATTGAGAGAGGAGCTGATCCCTATAAAGGAAACAGTGCCCATGGTCTATGGCCTGCTGAATCGTAAAGGTCAAGCCGGCCCTGATACGACGTGGGTCTTCAGGGTTAAATCCTATACTCTTGGCAATATTATCTGCCTTTTTAAACCCTATTCCCCTTATGTCATGAATGAGTTGATATGGATTTTTGTTTATTACCTCAATGGCATTTTCTTGATATACCTTATATATCTTCCACACATAGCCTAGTGGGATCTCATACCTTGAGAGGAATGCAGCCAGTCTTTGAACAGTCCTAGCCCTTTTCCAGGACTCCTTTATGCCTTCAAGTTTTGCAAGGCCAATGCCCAGTACCTCAAGGAGCCTTTCTGGCTCTTCATCCAAAATGTAAATAGCGTCTCTTCCAAATCTATCCAGTATCCTCCTTGCCAGGGCAGGGCCTATCCCCTTTACAAGGCCTGAGGAGAGAAATAGATATATAGAATCAGGGTCTGAGAGGGAGGGGGTGCAGGTATGGAAGCTAAACTGCTTTCCATACTTTGGGTGCCTTTTCCACTCACCTTTTAGGCTATATAAGATACCCTCTTTTAAAAGGGCTGTATCATAGTTTCCTATAGCAACAAAGTCTGATTCCTTTGACTTGAAGGAAAGGACACAAAAGAGGTTATCAGGGTTTGAATATATAGTATGGAGAAACCTCCCCTTTACTTCTTGTTCCATGCCAATATTATATTAAAATCGGATATTAAGGCAAACCCCTTTTACAAAAACCAATAAAAATCTTATTATGTCTGTTCAGAAACAGGCCAAAATTATAGAAAAAGATAGATAACGAATCAAAATTTTAAAAAATAAAAAATTTTAACGTACTTTTCCCCTTTTTCTTTTATATATTGGAATAGACCAGCTAAAAGTG
>JAGGTC010000099.1 GCA_021163945.1 Deltaproteobacteria bacterium
GGGCCCATAGCTCAGTTGGCAGAGCCACCGGCTCATAACCGGAAGGTCCCAGGTTCGATTCCTGGTGGGCCCATTAACAATAAGAGGTGCGTTTTTAACGCACCTCTTTAATTTTTTGGGGAGCTATGAGAGATACAATTTTAACCCTAATCAAACTGCAGGATATTGACCTTCGGATAAAGGACATTGATCAAAAGTTGCATACAGAACCAAGGGCCCTTGATGAGATCAAAAAGGAGCTAGATCAGGCCAAACAGGAGCTATCCTTACAGATGGAGAAGTTAAAGGAAAAAGAGAGAGAGAAGAGGAATGCAGAGTTAGAGCTTTCTGACTGTGAGGCAAGGATAAAGAAGAGTCAGCAAAGGATGATGGAGGTAAAAACAAACAAGGAATACCAAGCATTACTCATAGAGATTGATGAGATCAAAACACTAGTCTCTCAGTGGGAAGAAAGGATTTTGGAGTTACTGGAAGATATAGACTCTATAAAGAAGGCTATAGCAGAGGGTGAAAAAAGGATCAAGGAACTGGAAAAACGTAGAGATCTTATGCAAATTAGGGTAAATAACTCCTTAAAGAGACTTAAAGAAGAATTGAGTGTATTAAGACAAGATAGGGAGGAAGTGGCCAAAAAACTTCCTGAGGACCTAGTTAAACGCTATAACTTCATTTGTGACCGTAGGAATGGAAAGGCCATTGTACCTGTAAATCATGATGCAGTGTGTGAAGGTTGTCATATGCATATCCCCCCTCAACAATACAATGAGTTATTAAAGGTTGATCGGATCATGTCCTGCCCTACCTGCCAAAGGATCATCTACTGGAAAGGCCTAATTGAGGAGACCGAATCTTAAAATGGGATATCTTCATCAACAGGGACCTCTCCTGCCAGTGTAGGTGCCTCCTCTTTAGGGGTAGCCTCTGGAGGGCCTACAAACTGAAGTCTCTCGGCAAATATCTCTGTGGTTGACCTCTTGTTTCCGTCCTTGTCCTCCCAAGAACGTGTTCTGAGCCGCCCCTCTATATATACCTGTTTTCCCTTTGTCAAATATTGACCACAAAATTCGCCTAACTTTCCCCAAGCAACTATCCTGTGCCATTCTGTGCGTTCTTGTTTTTCTCCCTGTTTGTTTATCCACCTTTCATTAGTGGCTATCCTAAAGTTGGCCACAGCAGTCCCACTAGGTGTGTACCTTATCTCTGGGTCTGCACCCAAACGGCCAATAAGGATCACCTTATTTACATCAGCCATAACAGACCTCCTTAAAGGATTAATTTATTTTTTAACATATGGGAAATTTTATGACAAGCGGTTGACAAGTTGGGGTTAGAGGTCTATGGTTTCAAAAAAAGGAGTTTTTTATGGCCTTTTATGAAGTGTGTATTTTAGGATTAAAGGGGTATGATGCTGACTATCTCTACCAAGTTGTATTGGAATTGGTAAAGGAGCTCAATATAGATGCAGATGTGAAATATATCTCTGATATGAAGGCGATGGCAAAGTTTCGTGTCATTATGACACCTGCTATAGCCTTTAATGGGAAGGTGAGGGGATATGGCAGAATAGTCCCCAGGGGATTGATCAAAAAGTGGCTTTTAGAGATGGTTAAAGAAGAGGAATCCTAGTTATTCTATTAGTCTCCACCCTCCATCCTCCCACTTATAAATCTCCCCACCCCACCTATCGCTACTCAGTGACTTATATCCTCCCTTAATCCTTATTATGCCTCCCCTCATATCATCCCCTACCCATGAGCCAGCTTCCCCCTCAATCCATATCTCACCACCTGCCATCTTCTCCCCCAATGCATCCCTTACATTGCCCCTGATAAAGATGACTCCCCCCTCCATCCTTTCTCCTACCCAGTTTCTGGCACTGCCTTCTATTGATATCTCTCCACCCCTCTTTAATTTTCCCAAATAATTTCCTACATTTCCCTTTATTGATATCTCTCCACCCTCCATCTCAGCCCCCAAAAAGTGTGCCCTATCTCCTATGACCTCTAACCTCCCTCTAGGGTGTCTATAGCCAATACCGTATATACTGCCAGGGTATGCTGTGAGGTGTAACCTAATGACATCTCCTTGTTTAATTATATCTCTATAGAGCCCAGATATAAAACAACCTGCCAATCCAGCCCTTGTATAGTGGGGCAAGACCTCGTTGAAGAGCCTGCCAACCTCAAAAATGTCTATATTGTACTGCCTTGCCAGCCTCCTTCCAAATTCAAATACCCTTGTTGAGGCCGCATCAAACCTCCAGCTTGGTATGTCAAGGCCCCATTGCATGTATTCTTTGGCTATCTCATGAAGTTTATCATAGTCGGCCTTTATTACCTCTTCGTACTTGTTTAACATCTGCATCCTCTTTTTATCAGGCCTAATCTTTATTAAATCTGGGTTCCTCTTCAGTAATCCCCTAATTGCCTCCATAGACATCGTAAAAGCCTCTTCCTACTGCTATATAAGGGATATCCTCTTCGTCTTCTACCTCAAAAAAACTTACAAGTGGAAGCCTTTCCTTTAAGAGCTTATATCTTTCCTTAAAGCTCTCATATCCCTTTACATCACCCTTTATCCAAATGATGGTAAGCCTATATCTAAGTTTTGAAAAATAATCTAATACCTCAGAGACATTATCAATGCCTGCATCGGTAATCAATATGAAATCTGTCTTTTTTTCACCAATATTGTCTACATATTCCTTGAGCTCTTTCAAGTGGAGTGTAGTGCCACCACATTGATAGAGCTTTAGTGTTTCATATACCCTCTCCCTTTCATTTGTAGGTTCAAGCTGGATATTGATATTAGAAAAGTTTATTACCCCTACCTTTGAACCGTGCTCAAAATAGTTTCTTGCTATGGCAAAGGCACCAATTACTGCATGAGAGATATCTTTATCAGGGTTCCTCATGCTACCTGAGGAGTCTATCATTATCACTGCATCTGGAAAGTGAACGGGTTCATGCCCCTCAAATGCCTTAAGTTCATATCTCTTTGCCAATCCTGGTAGGCACTTTCCATAGCTGTCTATTGGGGCATAGGTATCGATATTGTCATCTAAATCAAAATCCTTTATCTCATATGGGTAAAGGCTATCTCCTTTTAAGAATGGATTGATATAGATAGTGTATCTCTGGGCCCTTGCCTTATACCAGCCAATATCTGGTCTATCAAGCTCCTTTGCTAAGGACTTATCACCAGGGGCAATCCCTATCCCCCTTTTTTCTTCTAATTTTTTGTAATTGATCTCCTTAAAGACCTCTTTGGCAATCTCCCTATACTCTTGAGGGCCTACCTCATTTGCAATCTCCTTTATGGCCTTTTTGGTCTCCTGTGGAGGGAGGTCGCCAATGCCAAATATGGAGAATGGCAAAGTTATCTCTTCATCTATTAAGTCTTGAACAATTTTGCAGAATCTCCTTATGTTTTTCTTTATTTTAACCATACTTGTATCCAAAAAGTCTATTTTTAAGAGCATCTTTAACCTTTTATCTAATTCCTCATCAATCTCTACCCTCCCAAAATCTATGCCTGTAACAGCCTTATAAAAGGCCCTAAAAAGTCTATCTGCCCTGCTTTTTGCTGGAAGTTGTCTGTAGACCTTGGCCACATCCTCAAGTCCCTTATTGACTATCAGGTCAAGATTGACTACTACATCGTCATAGAGGTTCCTTATAATATTTTTATCCTCTATA
>JAGGTC010000058.1 GCA_021163945.1 Deltaproteobacteria bacterium
AACTTGCATTTTTAATTTATTAAAAAATGCCAAAGCGCACTGATATAAAAAAGATCCTCATCATTGGCTCTGGGCCCATCATCATTAGTCAGGCCTGCGAATTTGACTATTCAGGCACCCAGGCCTGTAAGGCCTTAAAGAGTGAGGGCTATAAGGTAATCTTGGTAAATAGCAATCCAGCCACAATCATGACAGACCCAGAGATGACAGATAGGACATACCTTGAGCCCATTACCCCAGAGGTAGTAGAAAAGATTATAAAAAAGGAGCGTCCTGATGCCATCCTCCCAACCTTGGGTGGACAAACGGCCCTGAATGTAGCCGTAGCAGTGGCAGAGGCAGGGGTACTAGAGAGATATGGCGTAGAGATGATTGGGGCCTCCCCAGATGTCATTAAGAAGGCAGAGGATAGGGAGCTATTTAAAGATGCAATGAAGAGGATTGGGCTCTGTGTGCCAGAGAGTGGGATTGCCAGGAGTATGGATGAGGCAAGAAAGATTGCCAAGGAAATAGGCTTTCCTATTATCATCCGACCAAGTTTTACCCTAGGTGGGACAGGTGGAGGGGTTGCCTATAACTGGGAGGACCTAGAGATCTTGGCCGATGCTGGCCTCTCTGCAAGTATGATAGGTGAGATCATGCTTGAAGAATCTGTCATTGGCTGGAAGGAATATGAACTTGAGGTAATGAGGGACAAAAATGACAATGTGGTCATCATCTGTTCCATTGAAAACCTTGATCCAATGGGCATTCATACCGGGGATAGCATTACCGTTGCCCCAGCCCAGACCCTTAGTGATAAGGAATATCAAGTGATGCGGGATGCGGCCATTGCCGTGATCAGGGAGGTTGGGGTGGAGACAGGGGGAAGCAATATCCAATTTGCCATAAATCCAGAGGATGGTAAGATGGTAATAATCGAGATGAACCCTAGGGTGTCTCGTAGCTCTGCCCTGGCCTCAAAGGCAACAGGCTTTCCCATTGCCAAGATTGCAGCAAAGTTGGCCATTGGCTATACCCTTGATGAGATCCCTAATGATATCACAAGGCAAACACTTGCCTCATTTGAACCAACCATTGATTACTGTGTTGTGAAGATACCTAGGTGGGCCTTTGAGAAATTTCCAGGGGCAAAGGATGAGCTTACTACATCCATGCGTTCAGTAGGGGAGGTAATGGCCATTGGCAGGACATTTAAGGAGGCCCTACAGAAGGGGCTGCGTTCATTGGAGATAGGGCGAGCAGGTTTGGGGGCAGACGGGGCTGACCCCTGGGATAGGGGCGAGAGTTTGAGCATAGAGGAGGTAAAACAGAGGCTTATATTTCCTGGTTCAAAAAGGATCTTTTACATCAAGTATGCCTTGCAAATGGGCCTTGATATAGAGGAGATTCATCGCCTTACAGATATTGACCCATGGTTTTTAAATAACATAAAGCAGATTGTTGAGCTAGAAGAAAGGCTTAGGGCCTTCAGGGGCAAGGATCTTACTGAGATACCAGATGAGATTTTTAAAAAGGCAAAATCTTATGGGTTTTCTGATAGGCAACTTGCCTACCTCTTTGGCGTAGATGAGATAGAGGTACGTCAAGAACGCTCAAGGCGAAGGCTTTTTCCGGTTTATAAACTTGTTGATACCTGTGCAGCCGAGTTTGAGGCGTATACACCCTATTACTATTCTACATATGAGGAAGAGGATGAGGCCCGTATCTCGGCCAAGAAAAAGATTATGATCTTGGGGGGTGGGCCAAATCGAATTGGACAGGGGATCGAATTTGATTATTGCTGTGTCCATGCCTCCTTTGCCCTAAAGGAGGAGGGGGTAGAGAGTATTATGGTAAATAGCAATCCAGAGACGGTAAGCACTGATTACGATACATCTGATAGGCTCTATTTTGAGCCCTTGACCGAGGAGGACGTCTTACACATTATGCAAAAGGAGAGGCCAGAGGGCGTCATTGTCCAATTTGGTGGCCAGACCCCTATCAACCTCTCAGTCCCACTCTATAGGGATGGGGCACCAATTATTGGCACTTCCCCTGATAGCATTGATAGGGCAGAAGACAGGGAGCGCTTTAAAGAGATGCTGAAAAAACTAGGGCTTAGACAACCGCCTAATGGCACAGCAACTGCCGAGGAGGAGGCCATTGCAATCGCCCAAAAAATTGGATTTCCGGTATTGGTAAGACCCTCTTATGTCCTGGGTGGGAGGGCAATGGAGATTGTGTATGATGAAGATGACTTAAGAAGGTTTATCAGATTGGCGGTTGAGGCAGCCCCTGGCCATCCCATTTTGATCGATAAGTTTTTAGAGGATGCAATTGAGGTGGATGTAGATGCAATTGCCGATGGGGAGATATGCATCATTGCTGGAATTATGGAACATATTGAAGAGGCAGGTGTGCACTCTGGAGATAGTGCCTGTGTGTTGCCCCCCCATACCTTGCCCCCAAACATTGTTGAGGAAATAGGCCAACAGACAAAGGCAATGGCAAGGGAATTAAATGTTATTGGGCTTATGAATGTTCAGTATGCCGTAAAGGATGGTGAGGTCTATGTCCTTGAGGTAAACCCAAGGGCCTCCCGCACTGTCCCCTTTGTTAGCAAGGCAACTGGTATACCATGGGCAAAGGTGGCCACAAAGGTCATGCTTGGCAAAAAACTGAGGGAGCTTGGCATTGAAAGGGAGGTAGAGATTAGGCATGTTGCTGTTAAAGAGGCAGTCTTCCCATTTTTGAGATTTCCTGGAGTAGACCCCGTCCTTTCCCCAGAGATGCGCTCTACAGGAGAGGTCATGGGTATTGCTGATAGCTATGGTCTTGCCTATGCAAAGGCACAGATTGCCGCTGGTCAATTTTTGCCAAAAGAGGGAAAGGTACTTATAACCGTCCCAGACAAATTAAAACCAAGTGTCCTGCCCATTGCCAAAAAGCTCAAAAAATTGGGGTTCAAATTGGCAGCAACGGCTGGTACGGCAAGATATATTGGCAAAAATGGTCTTAAAGTAGAGACCGTAAGGAAGGTAAGGGAAAAACGCCCACATGTCTTGGATTATATAAAGAATCATGAATATTGTTTGGTGATTAATGCCCGTTTTGGTCGGGAATCAAGCGAGGATGCCTCTTTAATTAGAAAGACTGCCCTGCTCTATGGCATCCCCTATGCTACTACCCTTACTGGGGCAAAGGCCATGGTAGATGGGATTGAGGCCATTTTAAAAGGAGAAATGGAGGTAAAGTGCCTGCAAGAGTATTATAGGAGGATATAGACTACTTTTTGGCAATCTTCCACATTTTGAAGAAGAGTACCAAGACTATACCCCAAACGAAGCCCCCAATGTGTGCCCACCATGCAATGCCAGTAAATGTATAAGGAGAGATGATAGAAAATGTGCCATTAAAAAATTGAATCATAAACCAGAAAAAGAGAAAGAATATAGCAGGTATCTGAATAATTGATATAAAAAAGAAGATAGGCACCAATGTAATAATACGGGCATAGGGAAATAAGACAAAGTACCCTCCCATTACCCCAGAGACGGCCCCACTGGCACCAATGGTAGGGAGTGTGGAGGAAGAATGGGCATAGACATGGGTAAAACCCGCAGCAATG
>JAGGTC010000145.1 GCA_021163945.1 Deltaproteobacteria bacterium
TATGAGGAAAAGAAGAAATTCAATGGGGAGAAGAGGCTTCGCGTATAAGTTGTAAGTTTTTGGTGGTTTTAGGCTAATATGAGAAGGGCTTCAAACAGAAGGGGACATCGCGACAGCATAGACATAGTAGCTGACATATTAAAGGCTTCACTGGGAGGAGCGAAGAAAACTCAATTGATGTATAGTTGCAATTTAAGTTTCCGTCAACTGGAATCGTATCTTGGTCTTCTTTTAGAGAAAAATCTTCTCAGATGCAAAAGTGTGGAGAGAAGCAGGTCTTCTATCATATATGAGATTACTGAGAAGGGTCAGGAATTCTTGAGAAGTTACAGGATTCTAAAATCGTTTATTTCCACTTGACATTTTTTCAGTTTTAATTATTTTAAGGAATTCCCGAGTTAGTTTTATTTCGCCGCTTTGTTTTCTTATCTCAACAAAGTTAAAGTTTGCAAGGAAATCGATTATCATTTGAAGTTTAAATTCATGAAGTTTTGTTTTATCTACGAGTTCCTTTATTGAGTGCCATTTGCCATCCTTCAGTATTTCTAGGATAACTTCCATGGATGTCGTAGGCCCTCCTGCAGAGTAGCCATAGATTTATCATTGAGTGAATTAAAAGGTTTTTGAGTTTTCTTTTCAGAAAAATTTTCTAGTCTCAATTTCTACGGTTGTCACCTTTTCTGTTCAGATTTGGTTTCCGTTTTTTCCTTTCTCTCCTTCTTGAGAGTTCTTTCAACAAGCTTCTCAATTTTACCTTTAAATTTCTCGTCTTTTTCCAGCTCCATAAACTCTGGAATCATATCTTCGTATCCCTTTGGAATTTCAACCTTGAAGTGAATTGTAGGCTTTCCGAGAGCCTTTTCAAATTCCTCCTTGGCCTTTTCATATTCCTCTTCGCTTTTCTTTCTCAACTTAAAAAATTTCTTTATTTTTTCCAATTACATCACCAGACCAAACCTCAATATTAGGTAGATGCTTGAAAATGCGAGTTGGATTAGAGACGTTATGGCTCCGATTTTTGTGAATTCCGCGAAGCTTAATGAGATTCCCTCACGTTTTAGGGCGCCAGCCGCCATTACGCATGCCGCACTGCTGAAGGGAGTTGTGGCGCCGCCTAGGTTTGTTCCCAGCACGAGTGCCGACCACACGGCTCGTGAAGCTTCCATATTTTTTATTAGCGGAGCGAAGGTTAAAGCTATCGCTATATTACTCACTACCGTGCTTGCAAGTCCGCTAAACCATAGAGTCATCATTGTAAGCAATAATTCATTTTCTCCTGCAATGTTTAATATAAAGTTAGAAGCCTCCACGAGGACGTCTGAAGCTTGCAGTCCATTTACTATGACGAGGAAGCCAGCTACAAAGAACACTGTTTCCCAGTCTATCTCTCTAAAAATTTCAGCTGGGTCAAATCCGCTTATAGTAAGAGCAAAGACCGCGCAACCCAATGCTATAATCTCCGGGCCAATTGTTACGCCAGGCCCTATTTCCAATCTTTCCATTACAAGAAAAAGTATGATTAGAAGAAATAGAACAAAGGATGATCTTCTGAAACGCCTTTTGTCTTTGACTACCTCCCATGGATTATACGTTGGAAGCTCCCTTTTCTGGCCTAGGCGAGGCTTGAATATTTTATAGAGAACTATTATCATCAATGCCCAGAGTGCAAGTTCGCATGGCGTAAGGTAGATTAGGAACTCATTGAAGCTCATTTTAGCCTGCACGCCTATTGCCATGTTACTTACAGACCCTATAAGCGTGCTTGTACCGCCTAAGTTAATCATTATTACGGCGGACAGAAAGTATGGTAGTGGATCATACCGCAGCAGCTTTGCTATGGCAACTATAGCCGCAGCCATAAGAAGCATTGCTGTAGAGTCGCTCAGAAAAAGCGATGCTGCCGCGGAGATAACGCATATCGCAACAAAAAGCTTTGCGGGGCTTCCTCCGGAAAGTTTTATAGCGTAAAGGGCTCCAAAATGAAATACGTCGCTTTTACGGGCAACTTCAACAACTATCATGGTGCCAACAATTAATCCTAATATGGGAAACATGTCATTGAGATTTATGAGTTGTTGCGGAGTAAGTCCCGCATATTGGATTCCAAACCATACGGTTAGTAATGCACCTATTAGCGCACTCATCGAAAGCGGGACTATTTCTGTAGCTGCTAAAAGGATAGTAAGTAGATATACTAGCAGGAGGATTATTGCGGCTCCGCTCATTTGGCTTTTTTCCCGCCTTCTTCTTCGGCGACCTTTGCCAATTTCTCGGCAAGTGTTTCGGCTTTCTTCTCGATTATTTTGTAGATTATTCTTCCAATGTCGTAGATTAGTATTATTATTAGTGCTAGTGTAATGTAGATGACAGCTGTCGACAGAATCCCGCTTCTTTCTATGCTGTTTAGAATGGGAATCGTGGCCGCCGCTACGAGGAGTATTGCTATGATGTAGATTATGTCTCTTAGCGCTCTTTTTGGCGAACGTTCCTCCTTAATTCCAAGTCTTTTTACTACGATATCGGTGAGCAGATCTCCTAGGAAAAAAACGTCGGAAAGAGCTCTTGCAAGAAACATTATCATTATAATAATTGTTATTAGCCAGAAAATCTGGCTGGCAGGATAGTTTATACCCGGAATCATTTGCCCTCCTAGAGTTGGCGGAACATATACGTTTAGAATCCAGAAAATAAGCGCCATAACTAGGCTCATAACGAGTCTCGGTATTCTACGTTGAATTTCCTTACTTAGGGCAACCATGAAACTTTCACCAATTACGCTGGCATGTAGACATAGAATCACAAGATAGTTTACAGTTTGATTTAAGTTTCAACCTTTTTATCTTTTATGTTTAAAGCCCTTCTCTCTTAAGTACGCAAAAGGTTTTTTAATGTTAGTCATTATTCTCATTCGGGACCTAAAATGAAGATATTGCATGAGTTTGTTCCAACACGAAAATTTTTGAAATTTGCCGAAGAAGTCAAAGATTTAGTCGACGGATGGAATGTTACCGACAGCGCCGCCGGCATACCGGCTCCAAGCGGAACAGCCGTAAGCTGCGTTCTCAAAACTAAGTATCCAGACAAAATAGTGATACCTATCTTTATACTGCATTATAAGGGGCCAGTCGAGGTTGGAGGCTTAGCTTTAGCGGCGGATGCTGTGGGCGTCGACGGACTGGTGCTGACTATGGGAGATGTTCCAAAATATGGAGAGCCTATAAAGATGCTGAAGTCCTCTGAGGAGGCGAGGGATTTCCTACGTACAGAGGTGCGCCTAAAAAGGGTTAAGCTGGGCTGTTTGCTTACGGCGCGCCGGTCAGTCGAGGATAGCATTAAGCGAGTAAAAGATGCTTGGGACTTCGCCTTCTTCATGAGACTTGAAGATAAAACATTCCCAATTCTAGAGCAGATAGCGGCAGAATGCAGACGATTGAATAAGCCAATCTACTCTTACTTCCTAGTGGGGACTCCTAGAAATGCTGAAATCGTAAAGATGATTGGATGGCCGGTCACAACCACCATGGAGCACGTTGAAGAGTATGTGGAAAAACTTGAGGGAATAGTTGACGGCATAATTGCAACATGCGCCGGAGAC
>JAGGTC010000111.1 GCA_021163945.1 Deltaproteobacteria bacterium
GATTTAGTATATGTATATCCAGTCCGAATACTCGAGTGCCTCCCAATATTCCAGTTAAGGTCAACACTGTGGGTCATCTCATCTGTCTCTGCCTCTGTAAACCTGCTTATTAGATTCAATTGCACCTTTTGCGTAAGGAAGATGCCAACTGCATATTCATGAGAAAACATCTTTTCTGCCTCTGTCTTATTATATTGAAGAAATATCCTTCCGTAAAGACGAGGAGATGGGGTATAGACCAAAGTGGTATTAATATTTGTATAGGTAGTTTTTTCTGTCTCCTCATTCGTTGTCTTTTGCCAACTCTGGTCATAGCCTATATCCCATGAGAGGTTTCTAGTCAATAGGGCCCTTAAATATAAATCAGAAAAGATAAGCCAAGACTTGGTTCCCATTAGGGGATTGCGGGCACGTGATATATTAATATCCCAGTTGATATCCACCCCTTCCCATACAGTCATTATATTATTAAGAATAATGCTATCTACCTTTGAGAGCGTCCCTTTTTCCCTTGTCTTAGAGTAAAGCAGTTTTGTTATAGTATGGGTGAATGATAAGGAGCTTGTCAGGGTCTCTATAGGGGATGAACGAAGGTTTAGGGTGTATGAATCAACACGTGTCTTTTCTTCTGGCATGACACTTTTTGTTGTCTGATAGCTCAAGGTAGTGGAGAGGTATTTGGAGATATCACCTGTAATGTTGGCCCCTTGACTCAGGGTATAGGTAAGGATTTCACCAGGGGAGGTCTTAGTACGGTAATAAGAAATATGATAACTCGTTGTCCACTTCTGTAAGGGACGGGCTGAAACATTAAAATTTCCCATCCAGACCCTTGAAAGGGTCTTTGCTGTTTCCTCTACTCCATATACCTCAATTTCAGTTATGGAAAAGGGATGGGTTAGTGTCCCAGGATAATAGACTACCTTAAAGTACCTTGCAGTGGTCTTTGAAAAAAAAATCTCAAACCTGTGATAGATTGGACTAAAAGAAAAATTGGCATTTGAGGTGATAAGTGTCCACTGTTTTTCCTCCCCCTCATCATTGCTCCAATATACTGCCCAGATTATCTTCTCTGCTGGGATGGTAGGTTGGTATATATAAGAATTTTCCGTATATATATACATAGTATCCACATCTTCCTTATAATAGAGGCCAACCCCAATATTTGTATATTCTTCCATCTTTAAGGCTATAGCCCTCAAATTTCCATCAACCAAGTCTGGGGCAGGGGTAAGTGTGCTGTACTCAGGTGTTGCATCTATCCCATAGAATCCCTGTTGTGGTGTGCGTTTTTGCTCTCCAGAGCCAGTACTCTCAAAATAGTTAAAACCCCCTTCCCCAAAAAGGGTAAGGCGATTATTAAAAAAACCCTGATGCAGACCTAAACGGGAGATATGATTATTGCTTACCTGTTTAGTATCATTTACCAGGTCTGTAGAGCTTGTCCGCATATAATTATACATCATATCTAAAAATTTATACTCATGGGTTATTCCCCCAATAAAGCTGCTTGATTTTGTATCTGTTTGGTGTACCTCCAAGTGGTCCTTTTCCCTTGAACGTGTATACTGTATATTTATCTTGGGCCACTCTTCTAATTGGCTCATCATATTTATGTTCCAAAATGAGGTACTAAACCCAGGGGTTCTATTCCCAAATTGTTCTATGCGGTCATAGGAGATGTTTCCAGAAAAGTATTCATTCATAGTATTGAGTGATAAAGTTGGGTATAGAAGGGTTTGGTCTCCATAATTGCTATCCCTCCTGTTGACCCTCAATCCAAAATCACAGCCCAGATTTGCGGTAAGGTAGCTACTGTAGTCCAAATAGTAGTTTTGAAACAGGCTCCAAGATGATTCCTTTTTACCATCTACCTCTGTTGTGCTCTTTTGATAAGTAATGTCTATGTTCCCAGTTATCTCTTGCCCAAAAAGTTGTGTCTTCAAAATAAAGAAATACATCATAAGCATTATCAAAAACAACACCAACCCAGATGTCCTCACAGATCCACCCTTTACCTAGTTCCAATCAAGGCAAGGTCATAAGGCCTATTTCCTACCGCAATCCTACCTATTTCTCTCTCCCTTAATAAATCTATAATGCTAACTGTATCATCCTTAAAATTGCTTACATATAATAATTTTCTATCAATATCTAGGGCCATGCCTGAAGGATAATGCCCTACATGGATCTTTCTTAGGGCTACATTTACAAATGGATCTATAATAGATATATCATCACTCCTTTCCCCTGTAACATAAAACCGGCCCTTTAGCCCCTTAATAATCCTGCCAGGCTGTAAGGGTGTAAATACAGTAAATGATTTCCTTAAGGAAAGGCGATTCAGTACAATTGTAGTATTTGAACCGCTGTTTGAGACCAGGATATATCTCTGAAAGACCTCAACATATCTAGGCCTATCTCCTACACCTATATTACCAACAACTTCATTGTTAAAGGTATCAATAATGGAGATATTATTAGAACAGCTATTAGCTACATAAACATACCTCCCATCAGGGTCAGCAGCTATCCCTACAGGCCGCTGTCCCACCTCTATCTTTTTAATAATGCTTTTGGTTAAGGCATCAATTACCAAAATGGCATTAGAATCTGTGGCAGTAACATAGATACAATCACGGTTATTGACTGTTAACACTACTAGCTCTGTAAGGCCAGTGCCCATCCTGCATGAAATGGTATCTATTACCCGATTTGTCATAACCTCTATAACCGATATGTCTCTAGAGAGAGAATTGGCCACATAAAGATAATTTTTATCAGCAGAGAGGGCCATACCTTTAGGGGCCCTCCCCACAGTAACGGTATCAATTACCTGGTGAGTCCCACGATCTATTACTGAGAGGTAATTGTTGCCAGAGTTACTGACATAGAGCAGCAGGCGTTTTAATCCAGCCCTTGCCCTTAAGACCTGAATAGATGGAGAAAATTGCTCCTTGTCTCTTATGGAATTGGCTGGTTGCCAGTCTAGGAAGAGGCTAACAACCCCTTGTGGAAAAATACCTAAGCGGATAGGTGCCTCAAAAATGCCTTGATTGGTTAAAGAGAGAGGACGTCCTTTTAGGGTAGCCCCCTTTATCTTAAGATAGAGCCTATTATAAAAGCCTGCGCTTAGTGAGCCTTGGGCCAAAAGGCACTGGTGTCTGATCAAAGATAGGGCATCAATCTCCTTTTCCTTTAAAAGGATAGGAAATTTTGCACCATATGCATCCTCTAGCCAAATCTCATCAAGTGTAAGAGCTAGGTCTACAGGGGGGCCAGAGGCACTTAGATAGATGACTACCTGCCCCTGTTCTAGCCCGCCCTTTTTAAGGACAGGGGCACAGCCCAAAAGGAATATGGCTAGAAAAATTAGTATCTTTTTAAATATCATTTAAAGTCTTCGTATTAAGTTTAAAAATTACCGCTGCCGTGATAGTGGCATTGTGAACAAGACTTATTAGTATGTTCTCTATAATGACAACGCAAACAAAGTGTTTTCCAATCATCATGAGTATCTGCTGTAACATTAGTA
>JAGGTC010000076.1 GCA_021163945.1 Deltaproteobacteria bacterium
ATCTAATGCCCCATTTTGGGCAAGCATCCTGAGTACCTGTCTAGAGCCTGGTGCTACAACAAAGCTTACATCTGGGTGGCACCGCTGACCATCCAGCATCTCTGCCACTATCATCAAATCACGATAAGAGGAGTTTGTACAACTTCCCACACACACCTGGTCTACAGCAATGCCCTCTAGCTCCTCTACCCTCTTTATGTTTCCTGGACTATGAGGGCAGGCGATTAAAGGTACCAATTTACTCAGGTCGATTTCTATCTCCTTATCATAACTGGCGTCTTCATCAGCAGAGAGTGGGGTCCAGTCCATCTCCCTGGCCTGTGCCTTAAGAAACGCAAGTGTAAGCTCATCACTTGGGAAGATAGAGAATGTCACACCACACTCTGCCCCCATGTTTGTAATGGTTGCCCTCTCAGGTACTGTTAGGGTCTTTACCCCATCCCCTTTGTATTCAAATACACAACCTACATTTCCCTTTGTCCCAAAGATCTCCAGTATCTTAAGCACCACATCCTTAGCACTTACCCATGATGGAAGTTTTCCAGTGAGATTTACCCCAATTACCCTTGGGCAGGTCATATAAAAGGGCCCACCAGCCATGGCTACTGCCACATCCAGACCACCAGCACCAATCCCTACCATCCCTATTCCCCCAGCGGTAGGGGTATGGCTATCTGAACCCAATAGGGTCTTACCAGGTTTTGCAAATCTCTCTAAGTGCACTTGATGGCAGATGCCATTGCCTGCCCTTGAATAGATAATCCCATACTTTGCAGCTATGGTTTGGAGATATTTGTGATCATCTGGATTCTCAAACCCTGCCTGGATGGTATTGTGGTCTACATAGCTTACAGAAAGCTCTGTCTTTACCCTTTGGATGCCCATGGCCTCAAATTGCAGATAGCACATAGTACCAGTGGCATCCTGGGTAAGGGTCTGATCAATCTTGATACCGATCTCCTCCCCAGGGACATATCTACCAACTGCCAAATGCCTTTCTAATATCTTCTGAGCAAGTGTCTTTCCCATAATTCACTCCTTTTAAAAGATTCTAATTTAAGATAGCTTACAAGTCTTAATTTAGCTATCAAAAATCGATAAACGGTCTTTTTAGACGATAAATGGATTTTTTTTACGATAAATGGTTATTCATTAAGAAATTAAGGCCTCAGGCCCCAAGAGGTTAACAGACCTGTAGCCTGAGGCAGGAGGCTAGGCAGCCTCTTCTGCAATGGTTACAAAGTGGTAGGCTGGGGGAGCAGGGGTAAAGGCAGGATGAGTACCTACCTGACAGAGGGCCATTTCCTCTGCCGTCATTTTCTTTTGTATAAATACAGATAAAATATTTACGATCTCACCTACAGAGGAACCACCAAAGATCTGGGCCCCCAAAATCCTCTTTGATGCCTTTTCAAATACTAACTTCATAGAGATTTCCTTTGAATTAGGCATTGCGGGGGGGTGTTTATCTGAGATTATTGTCTCCCCAGTAGTGATCTCAAAGCCCAAATCTGTTGCCTCCTTTTCAGAGAGACCAACCTTCCCCATTCCACTATCGCCTATGATTGTAGAGAATGCACCAACTGCCCCCATATTCTTTCTTCTTATTCCAAACAAATTAGCAGCAGCAACCCTAGCCTCATTTGTAGCAATAGAGGCAAGCCCTAATGGGATAGGCCTGCCTGTAAAAAATGACCTCTTTTCAGCACAGTCCCCAACAGCAAATATATCTTCATCACTTGTCCTCCCATATTCATCAACCCATATTGCCCTAGTTTCCCCTATCTTTAGGCCTGCCTTTTGGGCAAGTTCAGTGTTTGGGCGCATCCCAATACCCAAAAGCACTATATCTGCAGGGATCTTCTCCCCATCTGCCAATTCTACCCCCTCAACCTTTCTTTCTCCTATGATGGCCTTTGCCCTTGTATTTGTCATCAACTTTATTCCCCTCTGCCTTAGTTTATTTTCAGCCATAATGCAAAACTCTAGATCAAAGACAAGCTGAAGACAGTGTGGCAACATCTCAATAATTGTAACATCAAGCCCCCTTTTCCTAAATTCATCAGAAAACTCAACGCCTATAAACCCACCACCAATAGTTACTACATTCTTTGCCTTATCTAAGGCCTCCAAAAATCCCCTTAAATAATCTATATCCTTTTTTGCAACAAAGACATTTTCTAGGTCTACACCTGGTATGGGTGGAACAATGGCCTGTGAGCCGGTAGCCAAAACCAGTTTTTTGTATCCAATGGTTTCACCCTTTAAGGTAGTTATAGTCCTTTTATCTCTATCTATAGAAGTGACCTCATCAATAATCAAATCGATGTTGTGTTCTGAGATGTATCTATCAGAATATGCCGCTTGCTCAGGGCTCTTTAGTGTTCCAAAGATATAAGGGATACCACAAGGACATAGCACCACCTTTTCCTTACGGATAAGGACAATTTTTGCATCTTTATAGTATTTTCTTGCTACTTCAGCAGCCACATGGCCTGCATTATTTCCCCCTATAACTACTATGTCTGCCTCTTTCATCTCTTCCTCCATGTTTTGATTTTTTAGACATCGATATTAATTTAGGGAAAGATGTGTGTCAACCCTTCGAATTGCCTCACTTAAAAAAGATAAAGTGGCACCTTGCAGAGGAGGGGAGTTTAATATGGGGCTATGTGAAGAATGTGAAAGATTAAAACTAAATATCCAGCCAACGAAGGATTAACCATAATATGAAGGTAACAATTAAATCCATCTCACCCTTATGTAGTTTGTATCACTTTCTTAGATAAAGTCAAGATGAGAAGATTAATGTATAGCTAGCACACCAATCCGGCTGCTATAAGGACCTCCATATTTTCTCTGAAATTAATCCATTCCCTGGTTTAGTGCGTCTTTCGAGGACTTGCATCAATAGGTAGCTTCATGCTTTAGCTACCTTTAAAAGTGATGTAAATCTTTCAGTTGTTCCTATTTCGTCAATTTCCTCTAGTATCCCCAACTCCTTTGCATTTTCTAAATAAGGCTCTATGGCCTCCTTTAAATTTTTTAAAGCCTTTTCTACAGTATCACCAGCACTTGCCACACCCAATTCAGGACACTTAGGAACATAACCTTCTTTTTCCTTCCAAATGACACTAGTAAACTTATAGGTCTTCATTTTTCACCTCGTTCAATTTTATTTATTATTCAAAATTTTTATTTCCTCCTTTGTTAAGCCATAAAGTTTGTAGACAATTTGGTCTATGAGCCAATCAGTTCTGCGGAGTTTTTCTTTTATGGGCAAAAGCGTAGATATCATGTACCACATCAGATTGTTTCCAAAAGGCACTGGATCAGCATTTTGTTTTTTGACAAGTTCAGGGTCTGGTTTGTGTATCTTTTTAAGACGCTCATCAATAAAATTAAGGATAGTTTGGACATTAGACATTTTTGTTACCTCATAAACTTAAGGCAACTTCCTTCTCTTGAATGACACTGGCAATAGAGCTTAAGACAAATTCCTTTGC
>JAGGTC010000199.1 GCA_021163945.1 Deltaproteobacteria bacterium
TTCCAGAGGTGTGTTGTAGTCGTTCCTGCCGGAGAAGAAATAAACTGGAACCTGGAGTTCCGTAACTTCTTTGAACGCATCGAAAGAGCTGGTCTCCTCCCACATGGGGCCGCTTCCCCTGTTTGCTCCTCTAATCCACCTAAAGTAATCTTTCAGACTATACTCAGGAGCTCGCAGAGCAATCCACAACAGTTCCATAAATCCCACATCCATGCCTCCGCCGTAAGAATCAACCATTTTAGCGAATTTGACATATTTTTCGTGATCGGTGTAAGGAGGCGTCCCTAACCTTTCCAAGCGCTTTAAGTCTTTGGTTTTCCCTCTCTTTTTGATTTGTTCCACTAACCACTTATAGGCAATTTCACCGGCTGCATAGCCGTTTACTACCTGACTTACGCCGATGTACGCATAGTAATCCTGCGGATATTTCTGAACTAAAAGAATGCCGAACAATGTGCCCCAGGAATGCCCTAAGAGATAAATCTTTCTTTTATGAAACCGTTTTTTCAGATATTGCGTTAACTCGTGCGCGTCAGAGATGAACTGTTCCAGCGTCATCGTCTGTTCGTCAAAATCTTTGGGATTTGACTTTCCCCCTCCCCGCTGATCCCAATGGACTACGATAAAGTCCTTCTCCAGGTCTCCGTTGAAACGATGAGCTACCGGCATTTGAGCTGCTCCGGGTCCGCCATGGAGCCAGAGCAGTATCGGATTGGAGACATCATATCCCCGGATCAGTATCCACTGATCCATACCGCCCAGTTTCACTTTTTGCAGTGAGGCAATACTTTCGGGAACGATGTTGCCCTGCTGATCCCTAATTAGTCTTGTAGATACTGAGGCACAGCTACTAATAAAAAGTAATAACATTATGATTATATTAACTCCTTTCATTTCAAGCTCCTCTCTAATCCAATAAACAAAGTGAAAAAATCACTATTAAGAGCCCAAAAATTCCAACTCCTATATCAATTAGAATAATTTTCCGTCCCTTTCCTTTTTGCAGCATTCGTGGCTACCCAGCTTTGAAACTTTTGATAATCAAATAGCAGAATAACGCCCTTGATAGCCTTAAGGGAGAAGAGTATTGTAATAACAATCGAGTAATGGACATCACCCAGAACGAAATGAAAAACAGTCGAAAAATAATCTCTTCGCCAATCCCGGCAATGGCTGATGCCACCAGAGAAGTCGGGAATGGCGGATGTGGAATATTGCCCAGCGAATGGTATCGAGACAAAATCATATCTGCTCCAATGAAAAATACTCCCCGAGCAGCACCGATAAGCCCCGGTATCAGAAATCGCTGCCGGTTGGTGACCCGATCATTCCAGATTTCAGCAAAGCCCAATTTACGCGAAAAAGTTATTCCGATAAATCCCAAACCGCCGTAAAGAACTCCGTAGTCATCAATGCGATGACTGATTTGGACGCCGGAAGTTGGGATTCCAGTAAGAATTTCCCTTTTGGGAGAAAAACATTCAATGCAGCTAACAGACTTAAAACGATGCCCATCCCGAGATAGATTTTGATTGATATGGGTAATTTCATCATCGCGCTCTCTTTTTTTCAACTAATAGCAAATAAAATTTGACTTTAAAGCTAAAAATCTCTTGACATTTAGTCAAAAAATGATTATTATTCATACTATGAATGATAATCATTCACAACATGAATTAAAATACAAGCCGCGCTGGCTGGCTCCCCTGTTGCGGGATGCTGTGAACGATCATCCTGTTATTGTACTCACCGGTGCACGTCAGGTGGGGAAGAGCACCCTTTTGCTGCAGGAATTTCCATTTTCTGATTGGCGCTACGTCAGCATGGATGATTTGGAAGCTCTCGCTCAAGCAAAAAAAGATCCTGCCTCGCTCTGGGCTGGCGTTAGCCGCATCGTCATCGACGAAGTCCAGAAATCGACCAACCTGCTGACCGCCGTTAAAATTGCTGTCGATTCTCATCCGGACCAATATCGATTTGTGCTTTCCGGTTCGGCAAATCTCCTGCTGATGAAAAAAGTTACTGAAACGCTGGCAGGACGCGCGGTCTATTTCACGCTCAATCCGTTAACCATCGGGGAGATGAGAAATCTTTCTCCTTCAAATTTGTTAAAGAACTTATTCCAGGGCAAATTGCCCGAAGAAAAAGACATCGCTTCCGAATCAATGGTTCTTTTTCCCTTAATGTGGAAGGGATTCATGCCTTCGCTCCTGTATTTGCAAACTCCCTCAGCCGTCTTACGCTGGTGGGAAGGTTATGTAACCACCTATCTGGAACGTGATTTGCGCCAGCTTTCCCAGGTCGAAGCCCTACCGGACTTCCAGCGACTCATGGTCGCACTGGCTCTACGCTGCGGCAACGTTCTCAATCAGACCGAACTTTCTCGCGATACAAACACCAGCCAGCCCACTGCCCATCGCTACATCAATCTTTTAGAAACCACCTGCCTCATTCAGCGTCTGCCTGCTTTTGCCGTAAATCGTACCAAACGGCTGATTAAATCGCCCAAAGTGATCTGGACAGACCCGGGATTGGCGTCTTTTCTCGCCGGACACTACGATCCTGAATCACTCGCAGCATCGCGAGAAGCCGGGGGAATTTTTGAATCATTGGTTTATCTCCATCTTAATACCCTGGCACAGCTTATGGTACCAAAAGCTCGCTTATTTTACTGGCGAACAGTAACCGGCAAAGAAGTGGACTTTGTCCTTGAATGGGGACGTAAACTACTGGCGGTTGAAGTTAAACTGACCGATAATCCCAAATTCTCGGATACTGAAACCTTAAGATTATTTTTGGGCGAATATCCTGAAACTTCTGCCGGCATTCTCGTCCACACTGGAGATAAAATTAAAATAATGCATGAAAGAATTGTTGCAATTCCCTGGCAACTTTTGTAAAATATTACTCATCTCGAAACCTTGAACCTAAAAGTCCAATAATTGAAGAATCATAATCTCCCCGAAGTAGAAGAATCTGCATCAACGCCATTGATAAATTAATCAAAGCCCAATTAAAATTTGAAATTACTTCCCATAAATCTCACCCAAAACCTTGTCAACCATAAGCGTATTGAATTTCTCCGCCTCCTCAAAACAAGGAAAATGAGCAGATTTTTCAAACCAAATCAGTTCCTTTTTCGGAGCCTTGAGATAATGATAATCATAAATATCTTTCCTTTGTTTGAATTTTTTTTGACTACTCATTTTTTCATTCCTCAAATTTCGTAAAAGTATGCCGGCGCAGATGTTTCCTGCCCGCTTCGGTTATGTGCAATTGCTCTTCCCCGGTTATCCAGCCACGTTGGAATAATTCTGTCATACACTGGTTGATCATCTCCTCGGTTTTGGGCTGTTTGTCAAATCCCAGCTCACGCAGCACCGGATTTCCGGTAAAATCGAGAACCTGTCTTGCCTGTGCGAACAGTTCGCTGCGTGTTCGAGCGATCTGTTTTTGTATCAGGTAGAGCATCCAGTTGCACAAGCGCGCCTGTCGGAATTGG
>JAGGTC010000221.1 GCA_021163945.1 Deltaproteobacteria bacterium
CACCTATCTTGATCTACAATCCTTAAGCGCTTCATAAATTACAAAACTTATATGAAAAATATCCATCTGTAAATAACCAAATTAGTTAACCGAACATATTTTAAAAAAAGCCGAGTGAATAATAAAAAAAAGGAGAAGGTAATGAAAAAGGTCTCTTTAATCGGCTTTCCAAAAGAGTTGCAATCAAAATGGGGGACTCAGCTACAAAAAAATGGGGTTATTGCCTTAACTGGTAAAAATTTATTTAAGGCATTAAAACAAAATCCAGATTGGGTGCTTTTTTATATCCCTCCTAAAGCTGGGCTAAATCAGACTATGGTCTTAGGACTTAACCAGGACAACAAGCAGTTTGTAACCCCTCTGGATATAGATCAAGTAATTGCTGGGATAGTATCTAAACCTGTCTTTGAAGAAAAAATAGATTGGGATCTAATCAATGCCTTTATAGAAGCAACCAAAGAAGTGCTAGCTATGATGGTTGGTATCGAAGTCGAAAAAAGGGAAGTGCTTTTGAGAAATGAAAAAAGACAAATTTTTGGGGATGTCTCTGGGGTAATTGGTCTTACGGGCATAACAAAGCTAAACGGGCATATAAATGGCTCTGTAGCATTAACATTACCTATGGAGTTGGCCAAAAAAATGATAGCTTCAATGTTGGCTATAGACGAAAGTAAGTTACAAGAAGACGATATTTATGATGGAGTAGGGGAACTTGTAAACATGATTTCTGGTGATGCGAAAAACAACTATGGCAGTACTTTCAAAATTTCTCTTCCTACTGTGATTAAAGGTCATCAACATACAGTGGCAGGGGTAAGTGAAAATAAAGGAGTGGCGGTAAAATTTCAAGCCCCTGATAATGTGTTTTATCTTCAGATCTCTTTAGAAGAAACTAAAAATATAGGAGGTCAGTAGTGACCATTTTAATTGTTGACGATTCTGCCACCATGCGGAAGGTCATCCTTAGAACAATCAGACAATCTGGATATAAAGTAGATGGAATTATAGAAGCCGGAAATGGAAAGGAGGCCCTAGAGAAAGTAAAATCTAATAAAATTGACCTTATTATGGCAGATATTAATATGCCAGAGATGAACGGTTTAGAGATGATTGAAATTCTAAAATCCCTTCCCAAAACTAGAAAGATCCCTATCCTAGTAATCAGCACAGAAGGAGCAGAAGATATAGTAAACAAGGCAAAGGCATTGGGTGTAAGCGGTTTTGTGAGAAAACCATTTACCCCGCAAACAGTTGGGGATACGTTAAAAAGGGTACTAGGTTAAAAGATGCCAATAAAATTGGATATTCTGGTTGGAGAGTTGTTTAAAGTTAGTAAATCTACTTTGAATAACCTAACTGGCATAAAATTGGGCTTGGACTATAAAAAAGGTCCAAAAAGAGGCATTGAGACTATCCGTGAGATACTTTGGCCTGGTGCCTTTGTTACGCAGGTAAAGATAGATGGGATTGATGAAGAGGGTTTTTGGTTTTGGATAGAAAAAAAAGGAGCAATCTTTCTAAGTTCCAAAATGCTACTTTTACCACAAAACACAGTAGAAGATGCCTTAAGTAAAGAAGAACTAAATGAATCCATGAAGGATGCCCAGTGTGAAATATGTAACATGCTGGTAGGGGCAATTGATGACATTTTTAGGAAAAAGGTAGATAGTCACTGGCATTTAAGTCAAGGTAAATCCTTTCTTTATGACCATAGCGGAGATTTGTTTCTTCCTCCCAAAAGCTATGTTACCTATATAGCAGAAATAAATTCGGAAGATATCTCTTTTCAAATGGCTATCGCAATAAGTGAGGAATTAGTTTCCAAAATAGAAGGCCAAGAAGCAACAGTATCTAAAGAGACTGATGAACTTACGGCCAAGGCCATTGCCAAAAAGGACTTTCCTCTGGTTTATCCAGAAGCTACCTTAAGTGAAGCCCTAAAAAAAATGCAAGAAAATAATTCCGAATACCTTTTTGTAGTAGACGGTTTAAAGCTTGTTGGCATAATCAGTAGTGCAGATATAAAGGGTGCATTAAGTCCATTTTTAGATCTAAAAGAATACTGTAGACCTCAAGATGAAGCCACAGGAAGGCTTAAGGTCTCATGGTTTACCCATTCTGATGTCTGTACAGTAGCCCCAGAGACATCCCTTTTAGAGGTAGCTAAAATAGCATCCAAAAAATTTTTATTCTCTATTGCTGTCTGTGAAGAAAGGAGGATAATTGGGGAAATCCCCATACCAAGATTAATTTCAGTACTGGCAAAATTGGCCTTTGAAAAAGAGGCTTAAAAGAGGGAAGGTAATGAGAGAAGATCCTAAATTTAGTGAAGTTTTAGATAACATTGCCCTAGATGTTATAAGCCTTGAACCTGAGAGTCAACCTGAAGAATTTTCTAAACTTCTTGAGAAAATAACAGACTTTATTTTTATATTAAAACAAGCCAAACTCTCTGATATTTTACCTTTAGCAGAAAAAATTAAAGAAATTATAGAAAAAGTCATTAAACACAATGTACCGGTCTCTGAGGGTTTGAGAGCTATTGGAGAGGAGATTTCGCTTTTGCAAAAATTCTTCCAGGGAGAGAAAGTAGATAATATTATTAAAGAGCATAAAAAGATTATTGAGGCCTTAAACTCAAAGACAGACGATAATGATATTATTAAGGTTAACCTTGAAGAAGACCTTGAACTTTATCAGGACTTTGTAAGTGAGGCAAAAGAGCACTTAAACAGTATAGAAGTAAATATCGTCACCTTAGAGCAAAATCCTAAAGACAAAGAAGTAATAAACAGTATTTTCCGTCCGTTTCATACTATTAAGGGCATATCAGGGTTTTTAAACTTAGAGCCAATTAACAAACTCTCCCATGCAACTGAGAGCATGTTGGATGCTGCCCGCAGGGGTCAATTCTTTATTAACGGACAGGCCATAGACGTCATTTTACAAGCAGTAGATTTACTGAAGGCAATGGTAGATGATGTAGAGAGCCAAATAAGTTCTGGAAGACCTACAGGGAAAAAATTTCCTGTACATCGTTTGATCACCAGGATAAAAGACATTTCAAAAGAAGACACTGCCCCATCTATGCCTAAACAGAAAGAACAGGTCTTGGAAGAAAAAAGCCTATCACCTAAAGAGCAAGAAAAGAAAAAAGAAGTAAATAAGCCATCTAAACCAGTAGCAACTATCAAGGTAGACACCCAAAAATTGGATAATCTTATTGACATGGTTGGAGAATTACTCATTACTCAATCTATGATTAGACAAAATCCCGCTTTAAATGACATTAAGGACCAAAAGCTTGCAAGAGATTTGTCCCAACTTGGCCGTATTACAACCGAGCTTCAAAAGACCAGTATGTCTTTACGTATGATTCCAATCAAAGAGACATTCCAAAAGATGATCCGTCTTGTGCGTGATTTGTCTAAAAAATCGGGTAAAAAAGTCCAACTTATAATGCATGGTGAAGATACCGAGATTGACCGCAATA
>JAGGTC010000068.1 GCA_021163945.1 Deltaproteobacteria bacterium
CATATTTCACTATTGGTTTAAATGAGATTTAAAATTTTTATTTCTCTTCTCTTTGGGGTTCTTGCCATAAATCTATTCTATGGTGCATGTACAAAGTCCCTTACAACAGATGAGCCATTCCATCTAGCTGCAGGCCTAAGCTATCTAAAGACCTCAAAATTTTCCATAAACCCTGAGCACCCCCCTCTGATTAAGCTCCTTGCAGCAACAATCCCATACTTCAGTAAAAAAACAATACCCCCTGAAGGGGATATAAAATCATATTTTGATTTAATTATGTTTATTGTCCGTTCTATAAGGCTAAACTGTGCTTATATAGATTTTCTTACCATAACAGCAAGGATCTTTCCCATTCTTATTACCATGTTTTTGGGATTCTTGATCTATAAAATAACAAAGGAACTCTATGGGGAGATTGGGGGCCTTAGCTCTCTTTTCCTCTTTTGTTTTGAGCCCACCTTCCTTGCCCATGGAAGGTTGCTCCATACAGATGTAGCAGCAAGTTTTTTTTATCTCCTTTATTTTTATGCCTTATATAAGGTTTGCCTCAGGCCCAGCCTTTTTTATTTTTTCCTTTTGAGCACTGTCCTTGGCCTTTCACTTATTACAAAGTTTTCCATGTTAATCCTTGTCCCAATCCACTTTCTGGTAATGACTTTTATGCCTTTTAAAAGAGAGTGGCGCAAATTCTGGCCGGCATTACCCCTTATGGTATTCATACCATGGCTTATAGTCTGTGCAGGTTATTTTTTTAAGATTTCAAGGGTCTCAGGGGAAGAGCTTGGCCTTGTTGCCAGGTGGCTTTCCCTGCCAGAAAGGACATTGCAATTTATAAGATACATCCCCATTTATCTACCACCTGATTTTATAAGGGGGATAGATCTGGTATGGGAGCACAATCATGTGGGCCACTGGGCGTATCTGCTTGGTAGATACTCAAAAATGGGCTGGTGGTATTATTTTCCCTTGGCCTTCTGCCTTAAAGAGAGTATCCCAATCCTTATATATTTTTTCTCTGGGCTTATATACTGTCTATTAGACCTAAGGAGGGACAAAAAGGGCCTTTTTATTATCCTTCCCATCCTTTATTACTCTATATTTGCCTTTGGTTCCCATATAAATATTGGCATCCGCCACTATCTACCTGTTTTCCCATTTTTAATAATTGGTAGTGGTGGACTCTGTAGCTTTTTAATACAAAAAAAATCCTACTGGCAAATCTTTATTGTGCTCATCCTGATCTGGTCAGCCCTTGAGACAGCAAGGGCCTTTCCTGACTATATCAGCTATTTTAATCCCATTGCCGGGGGATATAAAAAGGGATGGAAAAGACTTTCTGACTCAAATGCAGAGTGGGGGCAAGATATAAAAATTTTGGCAAAATTTTGCAAAAAAAATCACATAAATGAGATTGAGGCATATTGCGCCAGTGGCTGGCTATTGCCATGCTATGGGATAAAATTTAGATTCTTCTCCCCCTTAAGGGAGATTTATCTCAAAAAATGGGGCAGGGAGACAGTCTCATTTATAGAAGGGCATCCTTCCAGTGAAGGAAAAAACTCACCCTATCTGGCTATAGGGAGTTCATTTCTCATTATCCCACCTCAGACAGCAATGCCAGAGATAAGTGCATCAGAGGCCCAGATAATAGAGAAAAAACTCCTTTTATTCCAAAAAAGGAGACCAGTAGCTGTAATCGGAAAGACTATCTTTCTATTTAGAAAGGAATAAAGCATAAATGAAGACAAGAATCAATTTAATCTCCTTTTTCCTTATCCCCCTTTTTCATATCCTGGTTGCCCTACCCTTTTTTGGCATCTGGTTTCTACCGGATGACTTTGTCTCTATATATGGCTCAATGCAAAATCCTTTGAAGCTTTTATTTTCCAGAGAGGATTATGCCCTCTTTAATCGCTGGTTCTTTACCCCTTTATTGCCTCTTTCCTTTAAATTAGATTGGCATTTATTTAAGTTAAACCCTATAGGCTACCACTTTCATAATTATTTAGTTATCCTTATGAATGCCATAGTAATATACAAAATAGCCAAGTTTTACCTGCCAACTTTCTACTCCCTCTTGTCCTCCCTCTTTTTTCTCTTTTCTATCCCTGCATTTGTCAATATTGGGGCACTTTCATGGAGGCACTATATCTGGGGATGCCTTTTCACACTCCTTAGCTTTTATCTATACAAACGCTTTGAGCAGACAAATATTAGGAAATTTTTGATATCTTCAATCATGTGTTATTTTGTTGCCATACTCTTTAAATCTGCCTTTGCCACACTGCCTTTGGCAATCCTCCTTTTGTCCAAATTAAGGCCAAGCAAGCGGATTAAAATCCTTGGCATTTATATGTGTGTATTCCTTTTTTATCTAATATGGAGAATCCATATCCTAGGGGGGATTGGTGGATATTTTTTTATCCCCTCACCCACTGTATCAGGGTCTATTTTTACAATCTTATTTAAAATACCTTATACTATATCAAAAACCATCTGGGGGGTCCCATTCTTTATCTACCTTATTCCGATAGGTCTCTTCATAGTAAGAAAAAGGTTAGGGATTGCCATATTCTTCCTTGTCCTAATTAGTATAAGCCCTTTTATATTTACCAGGGCTGATGAAAGTTATATCTTTGCAGCAAAATTTATCCTGACCTCTGCCATAGTGGCCCTGGCCCTGGCACTTTTGATTTACTACCTTATTAAGGTAAGAGAGGGCCTCAAAAATTATATCTGTCTTTTAATGTGCATTCTGATTTTAACACTACAAATGATAAATCTACCAAGGGCCTTTTCTGAGCTAAATCTACTATCCCAGTCTATAAAAAGTACATGCTCTATCCTATCAAGTCAAAAAATTAAAGTCATCTATGACCCATATGTATGGATATACAACTATTTCTATCTGGTAAAAGGCAGGCCTTATAAAAGGAGATTAAAGTTGATTGGCATTGGGGCATTAGACAAAGGTGATTTTCCCCTGGACCTCTATCTTTATCAAAAGTATGTAGGTTGCCTATCCAACTCTGATACCATCCTTATTCCATCAAAGGGAGAGATATTAAGATATAGGAGTCTAAAACGTGCAATTAAGGAGAAGGGAAAGGAACAGACCTTAGAAGTGCCCAAAATAATATTAGATTGTAAATCTAATTTATTAAAGGCAAAAATCTTAGACAAAGCCAGTATGGGCTCACTCAGGCTCTATTTGCTCTCTCAGCTTGGGGAGGGAAATATCATGTTCTATGGTGTCCCAATAAATAAAAAATCATTCTCATTTCCTATAAGAAAGGGGGAGGTTTTATTCTTCTTTTTTGTCTCCTGTGATGGAAGATTCAGTAAACCTTTGATATTTAGGAATCAAAGGTACTTGAGGGATTAGTCTTGTTATGTTAGACTGGGTTTATGTTAAATGTTGAAAATGTAAAGGGAAGGCTAAAGAGGGTATTTA
>JAGGTC010000141.1 GCA_021163945.1 Deltaproteobacteria bacterium
GCTTTATTCTTAATTTTGAGAAATTTTTAAAAATAAGACTTGACAGTTTGTATAATTTTTATTAGGAATCATTTATTTTAATGAAAATTAAAGAGGTAATCTCAAAGGAAGACTGGAAGGGTTTTTTAAAACTGCCTTGGCAGGTATATAAAGGCAACCCATATTGGGTACCTCCATTAATTGAAGATGAAAAATTTAGGTTAGATACGAAAAAAAATCCATTTTATCATCATGCCCAACTAAAATGCTTTATTGCCATAAAAGAAGGAAAAATATTGGGTAGGATAGCCGGTATAATTGATGAGAATTATATAAATACCCATAACGAAAAAACAGGTTTTTTTGGTTTTTTTGAGTGTCTTCCCGATTATGAGTCGGCAGAGGCCCTACTTTCAGCCGTAAGGGATTGGCTTAAGAAAAGGGGGATTCGGTATCTAATGGGCCCTTTTAGCCCCTCCATTAATGATACATGTGGCCTCCTTATAGAGGGATTTGACAAGATGCCCTGTTTTATGATGCCCTATAATCCTCCCTATTATATAGAGTTTGTAGAAAGATTTGGCATGAAAAAGACCATGGATCTTCTTGCCTATGAGACAAAGACAGAGCAGAATAAGGCTATATCTAGAATTTCTTCTTTGGTAGAGAGACTTCGCAAAAAATACCCAGATGTAAAGATAAGAAACGTAAATCTAAAAAGGGTTGATGAGGAAATAAAGACAATAAGGAATATATTCAATAATGCATGGGAGAGAAACTGGGGTTTTACACCCTTGACAGATGAAGAGATGAAGAGCATAGCAAAGAGGCTAAAACCGCTCATTGTGCCAGATTTGGTCTCTATTGGGGAATACAAGGGTGAGCCATTTGGCCTCATCCTTTTTTTGCCTGACTACAATCAGGTATTTAAACATATAAATGGATGCCTCTTTCCATTTGGATGGTTAAAATTCCTTTGGTATACAAGAAAGATTGATCGTATTAGGGGGCTGCTGCTTGGTGTAAAACACAAATATCAAGGGACAGGCCTTGTCTCTTTCCTCTTTTATAAAAGCTGGCAAAAGGTATTAAAAAGGGGTCAATACAAATATGTAGAACTGTCCTGGGCCCTAGAGAATAATCTCCCAGTGCTTCGTTCAACAAGACTTCTAAATCCTACCCTCACAAAGGTCTATAGAATATATAAAATGGAGATTTAGTTATAACTTTCCTACAGTAGCCAGATAAATAGTAGTCTCTTGCTCACCATCGACCTTTAGTAGTTTGTTTATCTCATCATCAAAGAATGCACCAATAGGGCACGCACCTAGGTTAAGGGCAGTAGCCGCTAGCAAGAGGTTTTGGCAGATATGCCCAGCATCCAAAAATATATACCTAATAGCCCTATCACGATACTTTGCCATAGTGCGTAAGATAACTGCCGTCCAGACAAATGCCACCGCTGCCCTCCTTATTGTCCCCTGTCCTAGGGCAGCCGCTGTAAGGCCTTGTGAAAAATCACCCTCGGCCAGTCTCTCCAACAAGAAATCACGGACATTAAAATGGTAGATGCCTGATGGTACACCCTCTACCCTAAAGATAAAAAGATATGTCTCTATAGGGTAAAGTGCACCGGCTGAGGGGGCGGCACGGAGACCCTCTTTTGATGTAATTCCCTGAGATGCCCAAAGTAGACAGGAGATTTCTTTCAAACTTAAGTATTCCTTTTTGTAATAGCGTCTAGAACGGCGTTTACTTATAACCCTTGCAAAATCTTCTAAGGGAAGATCCTCCCTTGGTAAGTAAAGCTTAGGGGCCTCTAAATATGTCTTGTATAAAGGGACAAAGGGGATCTCCCCAAGGTCATCCTTTAGTGGCCTATCCAAATAATATTTTGTCTCAATAAGATATCTATAGCCAATTCCCCTTTTGTATTTTGATGCCATTTTTTTCTTTAATATCATATTTTTTAGAAGATTGAAACATCCTGACAGAAAAGGGGAAATAATGTATCATATAAGGATTATGGGAAGGCCAATAGTTGCAATAGTAGGTTGCCCAAATGTAGGGAAATCTACCCTATTTAATCGTTTAGTAGGGAGGAGAAAGGCCATTGTTGATAGTACCCCTGGGGTGACCAGAGACCGTATCTGTGCCAATATTGAGTGGGACAGCACACCCATCACATTGGTAGACACAGGCGGTTTTCTATCTAAGGAAGGGGATGCCATTTTAAATCAAGTATTGTCCCAGACCAAAGAGGCCATAGAGGAGGCAGATGTAATCATCTTTTTAGGGGACAGTCGTGCAGGGCCAACACCCTTGGATGTGGAATTGGTAGATTTGTTGCGTAAGGCAAAAAAACCGGTCTTGTTTGCCATAAATAAAATAGACGATGAAAAACACCTATCCAAAATCTATGACTTTTATGGGCTTGGTATAGAAGAGGCCCTCCCCATTTCTGCACTGCATGGTAGGGGAATAGACAAACTTATGTCTAAAGTGATAAGCCTATTGCCCCAGAAGTTGCCCTTAGAAGAAGAAAAAGAGACTATTAAGATCTCTATAATAGGACGGCCTAATGTAGGGAAGTCCTCCTTATATAACTATATCCTTGGTTATAGGCGCAGTATAGTAAGTGAGATACCAGGCACTACCAGGGACTCCATCGATACACTATTTCATTTTGAGGGAAAGGACTATCTCCTCATTGATACAGCAGGATTGAGGAGGAAGGCAAGGATTAAATCTAAATTAGAAAGATACAGCATAGTACGTGCGCTAAAGGATATCAATCAAAGTGATGTAGTAATTTTACTTATCTCTGCACAGGAAGGCATTACCCATCAAGATTGTCAGATCATAAGCCACGCAGAAAAACAAGGGAAATGCATTATATTGGCAATCAATAAATGGGACCTCATGCCAAAGGGAAATCAATTTAAGAGGGAATATATTAAGGCTGTTCAAAACAGATTAATTTTTGCCTCCTTTATCCCCATTCTTACAATCTCTGCACTGACCGGTATGGGAATAGATGAGATCTTTCCACTGGTTAATAAGCTTTATAAGGCATATACAAAGCGTATCCCTACAGCTAAGATAAATAGGTTTATAGAGGAAATTACTGAGGAATATCAACCCCCTCTATCTAATAATAAGAGGGCAAAGTTTTATTATACTACCCAGGCCCAGATCAAACCACCAACTTTTATCATCTTTACCAATTATCCAGATAGCATACCTGACAGCTATAAGCGATTTTTGATAAACAGAATTAGGGCTGGCCTTGGTTTTCATCATGTGCCTATAAGGCTTATTTTAAGGAGAAAGAGATAATCCCAGATTTATGCAAATTATAGCGCTGTTTTACACTGGGGATTCGCCCCAGACCCCATCTTGCCAAATACCTAAGGAATAACTTTATATTAATA
>JAGGTC010000062.1 GCA_021163945.1 Deltaproteobacteria bacterium
TAAAATATCCAATTTCTGAAAATGCCTACTCTTATTTGGAGCCAGCGAGGGGATTTGAACCCCTGACCTGCTGATTACGAATCAGCTGCTCTACCCCTGAGCTACGCTGGCCTTGGTAATTATGAAACCCCTAAGAAAATTTGTCAACAAAAAGGAGTGAATGGCTTTTAGCCCTTTATCCCCTTTTGGATAAGACCTCAGAGATACCTTTCAGTTGTGTAAGGATACCTTGAAAAATCTTTTTATTATTGACTGAACGTAAGGTCCTTATTAAGTGGATCTCCTCCTTTGTAAGGGAGAGGAGTCCTTTTGTACCTTTATATGCTGCCTCTGGTTCTTTAATGACCCTTTTCTCTTCCTCAGTTTCAAAAAAGTAGGTAACAGGCACATTGAGGGCATTGGCTATCTGCTGGAGTCTCTCCACAAAAATCCTGTCAACACCCTTTTCATATTTTTGGATCTGTTGAAAGGATACCCCTACCTTCTCTGCCAATTGCATTTGTGTCAATCCTAAATATCGACGTGCGGCTTTAATTTTTGCTCCAATTTCTGAATTTGTTATAATCTTACCCATTACCTTAATTTTTCATAATTCTTATAAAATGTCTAGCAATTGAACATTGAAACAACTTGACAGTAACAACCTTTAGTTGTAGATTCTGACCAATGAGGGTGCTAGTGGTCGAGGACAATAAAGAGGTAGCCGCTATTTTATCTGAAATTTTGACCTTTTTAAAGTATAAGGTAGACATTGCCCCCGATGGAGAAACAGCACTTGATTTATTAAAGAACAAAAGCTATATCCTTTTAATTACAGATGCCTCTTTACCCAAAAAGGATGGTCTTTCTTTAGTAAGGGAGGTCAAAGAGATGTACCCCTCTATGCCTATTATTGGCATTAGTGGGTATGCAGATCCAGAGGAATTTATCTCTGCGGGCGCTGATGCCTTTTTGGCCAAGCCCTTCTTTATTGATGCATTAATCAAAAAAATTTTCCAAGTCTTAAACAAAAATTTACCCTAGGTATTTTAGGAATACAGTAGCAACTGCCATATAAACCAAAATACCTGTAATGTCATTGGCAGTGGTTACAAAGGGCCCTGAGGCTACAGCGGGATCAACACCTAGCCACCTTAGGATGGCAGGCATAAGTGTGCCCATCAAGACCGCAATGTTCATAGCACAGAACATAGAAAGCCCTACTACCAAACCAAGAAATCTATATCCATGCCAAAGGTATGCTGCTAGGCCTACAGTAAAACCACAAATACTAGCCATTAATAATGCTACTTTTACCTCTTTAAACAAGTGGTGTTTAAAACTATGCAAACTAATCTTACCAGTGGCCCACCCCCTTACTGAGATGGTTGAGGATTGAAGGCCAACATTACCCCCCATACCTGTAATTACAGGTATAAATGTCACTAGCACCAAGACATGGGACAAGGTCACCTTGAATAGCCACATGAGATAGCCTGTCAATAATCCACCAAATAGATTTGTTAATAGCCATGGAAGGCGGATCTGTGCAATCTTTATTATATTGTCACCATATACTATCTCTTCTACATTGGTCCCTGCCAAACGGTAAAAGTCCTCTGATGTCTCTTCCTCGATTACATCCATTATATCATCAATTGTAATACGACCTAATAGTACACCACTGTGGTCTACAACTGGGGCAGAAACAAAATCATATTTTTGAAATTTTTTGGCTATTTCTTCCCTATCTTCATCTACATTGATTAAAACAGGTGGTTTTTCCATAATTTGAGAAAGCATCTGGCTATGATCGGCAGAAATCAGTTTGTGTAAAGAAATCAAGCCCACTGGCTGTCTTTTTTCATTTACTACAAAGACTGTGTGATAATCGCCCTCTGATAACGATGCTGTTTTTTTAATTTGTTTTATTGCCTCTTCTACCGTCATGGTGGCCGGAAAGACCAAGACCTCTGTTTGCATCAGTCCACCGGCCGTCTCCTCTGGGTACCCTAAAAGCCTTTTTACTTTAACGGATTCTTGAAATGGAATTTTCTCCAAAACTTTGTTGGCCTTTTCCCTTGGTAAGTCCCCAATGATATCAGCGGCCTCATCAGAAGGAAGATCCTCAACAATATCTGCTAGACGGTCATGGGCCAACTCTTTAAGGATCTTCATGCGTATACTTCCGGAGAGCTCAACAATCACATCTGATGCAACCTCAACATCTAAGAGGAAAAAGAGCCTCTTTTTTTGCTCATCTTTTGATAAATGATTGATTATTTCGGCAATATCTGCTGGATGGAGCGTTGAAATCAATTTTTTAAGGGCCTGCTCCTGTCGGCTCTCCAGTAATGATTCAATATGTTTGAGAGATATCCCATCAAATTTCTTCATTATTTAGTATAGGACCTTTATAAATGCCTTTTTTCTCAATCCCTGCAGCCATTTTTTATAATAAGTCTCGATTTTCTTTTGATAAAGTTTGTTGTAAATTTGGTCCCTTACCTCTTCAAAGCTTCTCCCAGCTACCTCTCTCTTTTCAACTATCTGGATCATTTGATAACCTGCCTTTGTCTTTATAAAATCACTAATTCCACCTATAGGAAGGGATTGAACAACGCTCCTTATTTCAGGAGACAATTCACTCTCCTTTATCCAACCCAAGTCTCCCCCTTCTTCTGCTGTTTGTGCCTGTGAATAGTGACGTGCTATCTCTGAAAAAGAAAATCCTTGCCTTAAGAGTTCTTTAATCTCCATTTGTTTTTGCTCAATTGCTACCTCCTCTGCCAAGGTTTTTGGTATTGGCAAAAGAATATGGCGTAGATGAAACTCTATATAACCCTTATATTGATCTAGGTGTGATGTATAATATTTCTTTAAGGTTTCCTCTAAGATAGTTATCTTGGATTCTACCTCCATCTCTACAAGTCTACTCTTTTCTATTTGTCTTTTTAAAAACTGGCGGTATTCTTCATAAGATATACCCTGATCTCTCAGCTTTGTTTTTAAATCTTCTAAACTCATTTTATTTTGTTTCAAGACTCTATCTATTGCTCCATCTACCTCTTCCTTAGTTACCCTGATTCCCAAACGTTTTATCTCTTGGGCTGCTAACCTTTCATTGATAAGTTGCTCCAGTATCTCTTTTTTTACCTTTGCTAGGGATTCTGAGGATAAATTTGGGAAATGCCTTAAAGCCTCTTCTAACTCTGAGGAGGTAATAACCTCATCATTGACAATAGCCACTATCCTATCAACAATCTTGGCATCGGTTATTGTTGCAAATACAACTGTTATAAGGATCAATAATTTTAATATCGTTATTTTCATTGAAAATACCATATAAAAGAAAATGCTCCTCTATGGTAAGCCATAATATCCATACTGTCAACTTGACACAATCTATAAG
>JAGGTC010000177.1 GCA_021163945.1 Deltaproteobacteria bacterium
CTAATAAAGATATCATTATCTGTGGAAAAAGCGACCTTATTAGGCCATCTGATGAATTAAAAGGGGATAAGGGCCTTGTTGAGGTAAAGGAGAATCCATATAATCCAGCCCACATAATAGCCATATTTTTTATTAGATCTAAAATAAAGGGCCTTTTCCCTCGGCTCTTCCACTATGGCAAATATCAGAAGGTTGTCTTTATGGATAAGGGATTTAAGGGCATTTTCCCAAATTATAAAAATGGAATATACCTTGAGGTCTCAGGGTCCATCTTTGGACTCTCCTTAAATAGATTAGATGATTTAGGGGATATCATTAGGCAGGTCTCTTCAAAGAGGATAATCTATGTGGGCGAAAAGCACGATGAGTACAGCCACCACCTTGCACAATTAGAGATTATAAAGGGCCTACATCAAATGGGTAAAAAGATTGCCATTGGCCTTGAGATGTTTGAAAGGAGATTTCAGTCGGTTATAGATGATTACCTAAGTGGAAATATTGATGAGGAGGAGTTTTTAAAGAGGACAAAGTGGCTTTCGCACTGGTCTTATGACTATCATCTATATAGGCCTATAATTAACTATGCCTATAAAAACCACTTAAAGGTTGTTGCCCTGAATGCCGATTCTGAGATTGTGAAAAAGGTTGCCCGTAAAGGTTTGGCATCGCTTAATGAGAAGGAGAGAGGTGCTATAGCAAAGGAGCTTGATTTCTCTAATGAGGCATATAAGGAGTGGCTAAAAGAGGTTTATAAAACGCATAAAAATACTGAAATAAAGGATTTTAATAGCTTTTATCAGGCACAGGTTATTTGGGATGAGACCATGGCCGAGACAATTGTAGACTTCCTCAAGGCACATCCTGATTATCAGATGGTGGTATTGGCAGGAAATGGTCACCTTGTATATGGTTATGGCATACCAAATAGGGTGATGAAGAGGGCCAATATAGAAGGGGCTATCATTATTTCGGCAGAGGAGCATCTAAGTCCAGAGATGGCAGACTATTGCATCTTCCCCAAATACAAAGAGCCACCATTTAGTGCAAGGCTAGGTGTCATTTTAAGGGAGGAGAAGGAAGGGGTCTTGGTATCATCAGTAATTAAGGGGACCCCAGCAAAGAGGGCAGGCCTAAAAAGGGGTGATATTATAGTCTCAGCAGATGGTAGGGCCATTAAGACGGTAGAGGATCTTAGGCTCATCCTCTTATTTAAGGATAAGGGTGATAAATGTAACTTAAAGATAAGGAGAAAAAATAAGGAGATAGAGATAAAGGCAGGGCCTTTTTAGGTCATTTGAGCCATATTGACATCCCTTATCCAAACTGATAACCAAGATGCGTGGGGGCAAGGACTGAGATTACAAGGGCAGCAGGGATTTATAGTGCAGGCATCCTCCTAAGCCGTATCTTGGGTTTCTTACGTGAGGTATTTATTGCCTATTTTCTGGGTACAGGCATGGCAGCGGATGCCTTCTTTGTTGCATTTAGACTTCCAAATCTATGGAGGCGCCTATTTGCAGAAGGCACCCTGACAATGGTGTTTGTCCCTATCTTTACTGAATATCTTCAAAAATCACGCCCTGAGGCAATAAGGCTGGCCAGGGCTGCATGGACCTTGTTGGCAACTGTCTTGGCCTTATTGAGTATACTGGGTGTAATATTTGCCCCCATCTTAGTAAAATTGATTGCCCCTGGTTTTTCCCATATAGCAAAAAAATTTACCTTAACTGTAAACCTTACCAAGATTATGTTTCCCTATGTATTCTTTATCTGTTTGACCTCCCTTGCAATGGCCATCTTAAATGCCTTAGGTTATTTTGCTGCCCCGGCATTTAGTTATGCCCTTTTAAATATATCCATGATTTTTTCCCTAATCCTTGCCCATATGTTCCACAAATCGCCTGTATACTGCCTTTCCTTGGGGGTTATGGTAGGGGGCCTTCTTCAGCTCCTGCTGCAACTCCCATTTTTGAAAAGGGAGGCCTTCTCATTTAAGCCACTTTTTTCCTTTTATCACCCTGGGATCTCAAAGATATTTACCCTAATGGGGCCAGCCGTTATTGGGGCAGCCGTTTACCAATTAAGCATCTTCATCAATACACTGCTTGCCTCATTCTTGCCAGAGGGAAGCGTCTCCTATCTCTATTATGCAGATAGAGTAGTCCAATTCCCATTGGCCATGTTTGCCTTCTCCATGGGCACGGCCATGCTCCCCACACTATCCAGGCAGGCTGTACTAAAGGATATCTCAAAGTTTAAGGAAACTCTAAGGTTTAGCCTTAGGTCGGTATTCTTTGTTGTCTTCCCTGCCTCTATAGGCCTAATAGTATTAAAGAGGCCTATTATTGCCTTGATCTTTGAGAGAGGTGCATTTTCTGTCTCCTCTACCCATTACACAGCCCAGGCACTGCTTTGCTATGCATTGGGGCTGATCTTCTTTGCTGGGATTAGGATATTGGTAACTGCCTTTTATTCCTTACAAGATACATTAACGCCTGTAAAGATTGCCTCATTTTGCCTAATTTTTAATGTGATACTAGGTATATTGCTGATGTTTCCACTAAAGCATGCCGGCTTGGCACTTACGACATCAATTGTGGCCTTGATTAATGTAATCCTCCTTGGCTGGCAATTGGTAAAAAAGATTGGGCCATTTTGGGACAGCGCCTTTTTTTGTGCCTTAACAAAGTCCTCTCTGGCCGCAATCATTATGGGTCTATGCATTTGGTCATTTAATCACTATACAAAGATCTCTTATCCAAAATTGCTGATCCTAGAGATCCCCTTAGGTATGATGATATTTTTTTCTTCTGCCTACCTACTGGGGTGCTCAGAACTTTCTGGGATAGTAAAATTGGTCTTATCGGATATTGACAAAAAATAAAAGATTTGATATTTTTTAAAAAGGGGCTGTAGCTCAGTTGGGAGAGCGCTTGAATGGCATTCAAGAGGTCACGGGTTCAAGTCCCGTCAGCTCCACTAGGGATAATCAGCATTTTCAGAGATTGGACACCTTAGCAAATCTGCCTTGGTGTCCATATAGGTGTCCATGATTTTCCACAAAACATTAAGTTAGGGGAAATTCAATAACCTTTGTCTCTCTCCTAAGCACTGTCTCAATCCTTTTAACTGCAACCCTCTTATGGTCTGGGCTGAGGTGAGAGTATCTCATTGTCATCTTAATGTCCTTATGCCCTAAAAGCTCCTTTACTGTCATTAGGTCTACACCATTCATAACAAGATGGGATGCAAACGTATGTCTTAGGTCATGGAAGGTAAAGTCCTCTATCCCTGCCCTCTTTAAGGCTGTCTTAAAGGACCTCTTTAGGTCATCATAGGGCCTACCAGTCTTAGGATTAACAAAGACATATTCCT
>JAGGTC010000202.1 GCA_021163945.1 Deltaproteobacteria bacterium
TCATTGGATAAGCTGGCGTTTGAATGGGTGTAAAAAAGAAAAATAAAGGAGATAGTAAATCCTACAGTAAATGAGATATATAGAAGGGGGTGGAGGTATAAAGGCGTCCTCTATTTTGGTTTAAACAGGGACCCGGATGGTAGGTTGGATGTATTTGAGATCAATGTAAGGCATGGTGACCCAGAGGCCGAGGTAATCCTTAGAAAACTTGAGACAAGCCTATTTGAGATAGGGATGGCTACATGGAATGGAAGGCTTGATGAGATAAGATTAAAATGGAATAAGAACTATTATGTGGATGTCATTGCAATGGTAGGCAGGGCAAGGGGTGAGAAGGGATGGTATCCTGGATATCCAGGCAGGTATGGAAAGGGTTATAAGATAAGGGGTTTAGAGGACATAGAGGAGGGTATTGCTGTCTTTTACTCTGGTGTTGATGAACACCCTGAAAAGGGGCTTGTAACAAGTGGTGGAAGGGTTTTGCATATTGTAGCAAGTGACCCTAATCTGGATATGGCTATTAAGAAGGCCTATAGAAATATAGAAAAGATAGAATTTTTGGATAGTGAAAACAAAAATTGCCTAAGATACAGAAAGACTATAGGCCTAGATTAGTGTTATTTTTTATCTTTTTTGCGTGATTGCTGCAAGCGATAGACTATTTTTTTATAATAAACCTGACTTTCTTCTAACAAGGGGGAGACGGGCCTTGTCATATTCAGTTTCATTATGAGAAAGTTTAGTTTGCGACAGCACATATAGATCTCTCTTTCATCCTCTAAGTTTACCAATAAATCCTTAAGTTGTCTGATTTCCTTCCTCAGTTGCAGCTCAGGCGGTAGGCAATTGGCATTTTTTAGGATCTTATAAACCATGCGTAACTCTTCGGGGATATAGCTATCATCTTCCAGTTGTAAGGGCTTTCCCTTCCCTGGTAGATTGTCAAAATCACCCCTCTCTATGGCCTCTTGAATGCGCCTTTCTGCAATTTTATGGATGGCCATAACCCACATACTTTCCTTTTAGCACAACAGATTTATCTTGGCAAGTAAATTATAAAAAAGTCTTGACAAGGCCCCATCCTTATGTTAGTTTTTGGCAAATAAATAATTAAGGAGGTAAAAAATGAGTACGGTATATGTGGCTGGACACAAAAGCCCGGATACGGATGCAATATGTGCTGCTATCGCATATGCCGAGTTTAAGAAAAAGCGGGGTATGGATGCAGTGCCTGTGAGGTTGGGCGATTTAAATCCAGAGACACAGTTTGTGTTGAAAAAATTTGGTATCCCTGTCCCAGAATTGATGACTGATGCAACAGGAAAAAAGCTTATCATTGTAGACCATAGTGAGACTACCCAGAGCCCTGATAATTTTGACAAGGCAGAGATTATAGAGATTGTAGACCATCATAAGATTGGTGACTTAACTACGCCAAATCCTATATTCTTCCTGTCTATGCCTGTTGGTTGTACTTGTACAGTAATAAAGATCCTCTATGACTACTTTGGTATTGAGATCCCAAAGGAGATTGCTGGAATTATGCTATCTGCCATCTTAAGTGATACAGTAATGTTTAAGTCAGTTACTACTACCGATGAGGACAAGAAAAGGGCAGAGGAATTGGCCAAGATTGCAGGTATTGAGGATATGCAGGCCTATGCTATGGAGATGTTTAAGGCAAAATCAGACGTTGCTGGCAAGACCCCAAGGGATTTGATCTTTAGGGATTTTAAAGACTATGTAATGTCTGGAAAGAAGGTTGGTGTAGGCCAGTTAGAGGTAGTTGACCTATCCTTATTAGATGAGGTAAAAGACCCTATATATGAAGAGATGAAGAAGGTAAAGGAGGAAGGAGAAAGGCATAGCATCTTCCTTATGTTAACAGATATAATGAAGGAGGCAACAGAACTACTTGTTATTAGTGATGAACCTGCAGTTGTTGAGAAGGCATTTGGTGTTCCTCTAAAGGAAAGGTCTGTATGGTTAGAAAAGGTAATGAGCCGTAAAAAACAGGTAGTCCCTCCCTTAGAAAAGGCATTTGCCTCTCTATAAAAAATAAAAAATCGGGGGGTTTTTACCCCCCTCCATCCTTTACCCATCTTTTCAAATACTGTATAATTTAGAAAATGTATGAACCATTGTATATAAAGACCTACAAGAGTGGGCTTTTGGAAGAAAAGATAGAAAAGGCATATAAAATACTTAAAAATTGTACACTCTGCCCTAGGGAGTGTAAGGTAAATCGGCTAGAGGGCGAAAAGGGGATCTGCAGGACAGGGAGACTGCCTATTATCTCTAGTTATTTTCCCCACTTTGGTGAAGAGGACCCCCTAGTTGGCACAAATGGCTCAGGTACCATCTTTATCTCCTATTGCAACCTCCTATGCATGTATTGTCAAAATTATGAGATAAGCCATCTGGGGGAGGGGAAGGAGACCCCTATAGAGGAATTTGCAAAGATGATGATTTCCCTACAGATTATAGGTTGTCACAACATAAATATTGTTACACCTACACACATTGTGCCCCAACTCCTAGAGGCACTAAAGATTGCCATTGAAGGTGGACTTAGGATCCCCTTGGTCTACAATACCAGTGGTTATGAAAAGGTAGAGACATTAAGGATTTTAGAAGGTGTAGTAGATATTTACATGCCTGATTTTAAGTATTGGGACAAGGACGTTGCCAAGCGTTATTCTAAGGCACCAGATTATCCAGAGGTAGCCAGGGAGGCCCTCAAAGAGATGCATAGGCAGGTTGGAGATCTAAAAATAAATAACAGGGGTATTGCAGAAAAGGGGCTATTGGTAAGACATCTGGTACTGCCCCATGGGTTGGCAGGGACAAGGAATGTCATGGAGTTCATTGCCAATGAGATATCCCCTAATACCTATGTGAATATTATGGCTCAGTATCGCCCTTGTGGTAAGGCACATAAGGATGATTATCTAAATAGGCGTATTACTTCGGAGGAATATCAAAAGGCAGTTCAAGATGCCTTAGATGTAGGGCTTAAAAGATTAGACAGGCGTGAGGGGCAAAGACGCCTTTTGATATGGAGCTTTCCTTAAAATCTTTTTAGTATTTTCAATATCTCTAGCAACCCATCCTTGACCTCCTTAAAGACTTGTCGATAGCGCAATCTATAGGCAAGTCTTTTCTTTGCACCAGCAATGGTAAAGCCCTCCTCATAGAGGAGCCTCTTGATCTCTAAGATGGTCTCTATGTCCTGGTAGCGATAAAGGCGCTGTGAAGAAAGGCGGAGGGGTTTGATCTCCTTAAATTCCTTTTCCCAAAATCTCAGTACATGCGGTTCTACCCCTACTATGTGACTTACTTCCCCAATCTTGAAATATCTCTTTT
>JAGGTC010000018.1 GCA_021163945.1 Deltaproteobacteria bacterium
GGGGGCTTTTCTGCGTAGATAGCCTAACTGCACCTAATTCCTGGGCCTACAAAACGGCCTTGGAGTTAGGCATCCCTGCCTGTAGGCGCGATGTGTTTTTGGATGCAACATCTGATGTCTTAAGTATTAAAAAGAGATTAGACATCCTTAAGAGGAAGGCAGCTTCTAGGGGCTTTGCAGTAGCTATTTGTCATCCTTACTTTACTACAATGATGGTATTAGCGAAGGCTATCCCAGAATTAAAAAGAGACTTTAATATTGTACCTGTATCTGAGATTATAAAACAACAAAATAGATAAAAAATTAGTAAATATAGGCCTCTCGATGCATACTTACTATTTTTTTGGCCTCATTTAAGGGGAACTCAATTCCTCTGTCAATCTGTCTAATCTTACTCTCCTTAATACAAAATATGTCAGTTACATATTTAATGGCCCTTTTCTCATCAAAAGGCCTGCAAGAAAAGATATCTAGATTGAGAAATCCCTTCTTAGGGAAGGTATGTATAAAGATATGACTTTCGGCCAATAGGACAAATCCAGAATAGCCCCAATCTTCTGAATCCCTTGTTTTTACCTCAAATACATAAGGGGTTGAGACTTTGGTCATCTCTATCTTGACTGGGCAAGAATTTAAAAATTCCCAAATCAAGCTTTGATCTATCAATTTTTCCAAACTACAACCATAACCATCTAAAATTAAGTGTTGCCCCAGGGCTAGTCTTTTCACTTTTACCCTCCCTCAATTTATAATTAAGTCTTAAGCAACTCTTCTATAAAATTTGGCAGTGCAAATGATGCCTGGTGTATTTTAGGATTATAATAATTTGTACGTATATTTGCACTTTTTACCCTATTTTCATCAAAGTCATCTATAGGGTGGTAGCGCTTTGAGCAGAAGGCAAAACTCCATAGGCCACTGGGATATGTGGGTATATACGCTATATACATGGCTACCAAAGGAAAGATATCTTTTAGATTTTTATACATCGTCCTTATGGTGCCTTGATGAAAGAGGGGGGATTCGGATTGTGCTACAAGGATTCCATCTTCTTTTAAAACCTTATAGATCAACTGATGAAATTTCCTTTGAAAAAGCCGCTCTCCAGGGCCAATAGGATCGGGTGAATCCACCAGGATAACATCATAAAGATTTTTAGTTTTTTCTAAGAAATCTTGGCCATCCTCTATAAAGATACAGGCCCTAGGGTCATCAAAGCCTATAGATAGCTTAGGGAAATACCTCTTGCTTACATCTATAACCATCTTGTCAATCTCTACTAAGTGGGCCTCTTTAACCACTTTATGTCTTAATACCTCCCTTAAACTACCACCATCCCCTCCCCCAATAATAAGCACTTTCTCAGGGGCAGGGTGGACAAATAAGGGTACATGAGAAATCATTTCATGGTAAATAAATTCATCTCTCTCTGTAAGCATAATAGAGCCATATAGTACTAACATCCGTCCAAACTCATAGGTATCTAGTACATCTATACGTTGATATTGGCTTTCCCCACTGTAGATACAGCACTTTACCTTTATAGAAAGTCCTGCTTGTCCACGGTGCAATTCAGTAAACCACACATTCCACAAATTTTCCATGAAATCTTCCCGAATATAATTATTATTCATCAATCTATAACAACTACCTTTGCCCTTTTAAAACCATTAAAATTTGAGGCACTTACAATAGTATAGGCACCCATACCTGGCACCAAGATCAGATCATCTATCTTTAAGTCTGGCAGCTCATAGTCTTCATAAATAACATCAAATGAGTCACAAGTAGGCCCAGCCAAAACAGATGGGACTTTATAACCATCTTTTTCAGTCAAGATGAGGTAATCCCCCTTATCGTATATGCGTCCTGAAAAGCTTCCATATAGGCCATCGTCTATGTAATACCAAATCTTATTATTTCTAATGCTCTTGCCTATTACCCTAGTTACCAATGTAAATGCATCGGCACAGATAAATCTACCTGGCTCAGCCACTACATCAACATCAAATCTACCGTAAAAATAATATTTTAAGGCCTCATTTATAGTTTTGCAGAATGTTGTTATATCTGGCACCTTTTTTCTATAACCAATAGGGAAGCCACCTCCAATATTTAACAAATCTAAATGAATCCCCCTTTCAGCTGCTGCTTCAAATATACTATGACATAATTTTATGGCCTCCTTATAACTTTCTGGAGAAAGGCACTGAGAGCCTACATGGAAGCATATACCACGTGGATACAGCCCCATATTCCTTGCCTTCTCTAAGAGATACAAGGCCTCTTTTGGTTCTGCCCCAAATTTTAAGGAGAGGTCAATTAAACTGTTTTTATTTTTGGTTTGTATCCTAAGCATAACCTGACTTTTCGGTGCACACTGAGCAATCTTCTCTATCTCTGTATCATTGTCAAATACAAATAGATTAATGCCTTCCTTATAAAAATATGAGATCTCACTCCTCTTTTTTACTGGTGTACTATAAAAGATTTTATTTAGTGGTACGTTAAAATTCATCACTAAACGGAGTTCGTCTGCAGAGCTGACCTCAAAACCCCCTCCTATATTTTTTATAATCTCAATTACCTCACTTATTGGATTTGCCTTAACTGCATAGAATAGACTTACCTTATTTTCCAGGGCCAAACTTAATCTAGTATAATTTTCCTCAATCTTCTTTTTAGAAAGCACTAAAAAGGGGGTCTCCATCCCCTTTGAAAGAAGCTTGGCCTTTTTAAAGGAAATATTTGGTTTTGCCAACATAAAAACCTCAATCCTTATAAGCCCGTAGGCTCAAATATCAAAAAATAAATTATGTAAATTTATGTAAATTTCTTTATTTAAAACTAGGACTTATGGATGGAAATCCAGGAAAAATGCGAATATTACTTATATAATCCTGGAAAATGGTTATAGACTTGACTAAATAAAGAGAAAGGTTTTGAGGAATGTTTAAAATAAAAATATTGCCAACACCTTTTCTTTTCTTAAAATCCATTAGATGTTGGCCAAATTTAGTAATGGTTTTCATCTTTCCCCCTTAATTATTTTTTCTCAGCCCATAGGATTGATTACACCTCCTTTTTGCAGCTATTTTATATAATATCTCAATTTCATTTTGTCAAGGCCTAAAACTGCCTCATCTAAAATCTATACAAAATTTAGGCCAAAGATCTGGTAGTAACCTTAGTTATTGACTATCCATAAAATTTATGCTTAAATGTGGGGAGTATGGATAAAGAGGGTATTGTTACTGCTATAAAGGATTTTATCCTACCTGAGCTTAAAGAGATAAAAGATAATCAGGCAAAGATGAGTATAAGGCTTGATGCTGTAGAAAAGCGCCTTTCTGAT
>JAGGTC010000008.1 GCA_021163945.1 Deltaproteobacteria bacterium
CAGTCATATTTGGTATAGAATCTTAAAATCGAGAACCATAAGTTCATTGTGTTTCATGAACATGGATATGCACTACCCCAGGTTCTAGGAAAAAGGCACTCTCATCTACCTTTTTCTTAAAGGGGGAGAATGTAACAAAATATTTTTCCCCCGCATCAATGACCTTTAATGTCTTCATGCCTGAGAGTGTAATTACAGGGGCAATGGCAATGGCACAGACAATCTCATTTTCTTTATTTAGGCCAATAAGGGCAATGGGTTCCTCCGGCCTCCTTGGCGGTTTATAAGAAGGTATAGGCGTAAACCCATTTTGCATTATAAGATTAAATAAGGCGCACTTAATAGTCTCCCTAACAATTACCTCCTGTCTTAAATTTTTGGGCAATTTGGCCAAGGCCTTCTTTATATGCGCCTTAATGGCTTCCTTCAATCTAAAATCTTTTTCCATTTTTTTACAGATTCAATAAAGTGCTTGCCATAGGGTTCAAATGTGAGCTTTCTCCCCGTCTTATAATATTCCAAGTAAATCTTTAGGTGCTCTTTTGGTATGAATCTTATCGGGAGTCTTTCTGCCCACTCTATAACTGCTACCCCTTTAGAGAATATATATTCTTCAATCCCTATATTTTCCCAATCTGTGTCTTTAGAAAACCTAAATAGGTCTATGTGATAAAGGGGAATACGCCCAGGGTATTCATTTATTATGGTAAAACTTGGACTAGTAATATAATAGTCTTCTGGCACCTCTAAGCCATGGGCAATTCCCTTTGTTAACCAGGTCTTTCCAGCCCCTAAATCCCCAATCAGTAAAATTACATCACCTGCTGTTGCATCCTTGCCTATCATTTTTCCTATCTTCAAAGTGTCATCAGGGGCGGGGCTATAATAAGACCATCTCATAATTCACTTATTTCATCCTCAGATGGCTGAATAACCGATTTCATGGCCAGGGGTAGATAATTGGCCAAGTCTGTAGCGGTCATACCTATCTCCCCATGTTCCTTTACCCAAATGTCGCCTGCTAGCCCATGAAGAAAGACAGCCAAGATAGAGGCCTCCTTTGCCCCATAGCCCTGACCTATAAAACCTCCAATAATGCCAGTCAGCACATCCCCCATACCCCCTGTGGCCATGGCAGGATTTCCTGTAGAATTAATAAATATACTACCATCTGGTAAGGCAATAATAGTCCTTGCCATCTTTAAAACAAAAACAATCTCATATTCCGTTGAAATCCTCCTTGCCAAGTCTATCTTCTCATCTAGTACACCTTTTGTATCTATTCCAAAAAGCCTTGCAGCCTCACCAGGGTGGGGGGTTAAGATAACTTGAGATTTCTTTTCCTTTAGTATATCTAAATTGCCTACCAGTGCATTTATGCCATCGGCATCTATTACCAATGGTACATCAGCCTCAATAATAACTTTTTTTACCATCTCCTTTGTCTCTGGATGGGTACCAAGGCCAGGCCCCAAACAGATTACCTTGTAGTTTATACCCGATTTTTTCGCCCCCTCCCATGCACCAATCCCTAGTGTCTTAACAGGTGTCTCAGGAAGTGGCAATGTCATTGCCTCTGTAAGCTTTACCTCTAAGATAGGGTTAAGGCTTGTAGGGATACCTAGGGTGACTAGGCCAGAGCCACTCCTTAGTGCCCCTAGACAGGTGAGGGTGGCTGCACCAGTCTTTCCAGGTGAGCCTGCCAGGACCAACACATGACCTGCCCTCCCTTTATGTAGATCCCCCGGTCTTGGCCTTAGAACTGCCTTTATTTCTTCATCGGTAATCAAATGATGATTTAAGGAGATGCTATCTATTGCCTTTGAAGGGATGCCAATATCTACAATCTCTAAATTGCCTACATAGCCTACCCCAGGATAGACCGCCTGGCCCACCTTCTCTAGGCCAAAGGTGATGGTCAAATCTGCCTCTACCGCTATACCCAGTGGTTCTCCTGTATCACTGCTAAGCCCAGTAGGTATATCTATTGAGGCAATAAATCCATTATAAACATCATTTAAAAACGAAATAACTTTACCTTCTAACCCCCTTACCTCAGAACTTAGGCCTGTACCAAAGATGGCATCTACGATTAAATCACAACTTATGAGGTAGTCCTTTTCCCTTTCAAAATCACCCTCATCCTTTATCTCAACAATGTCTATCCCCATCCTTTCAGCAATAGAGAGGTTAGTGGCTGCATCTGCCTTTACCCTTGCCTTCTCGCCGAGGATAAAAACACGCACACAGTAGCCCTCGTTTTTAAGATACCTTGCAACTACCAATCCATCTCCGCCATTGTTTCCCCTACCACAGATGATGCCTATCCTTGGCCTATCTAAATAATCTAAGAAATATTCCTTAATCAACAAAAAGGCGCCCCTTCCTGCATTTTCCATAAGGACTATAGAAGGGATGCCTATATTTTTGATGGCATAGGCATCAATGGCCCTCATCTGCTCAGCCGTAGCCAGCCTCATGCTATACCTCCAATATCACTATAGCAGTTGCGTAGCTGCTGTCATGGCTTAAAGATACTACAATTTTTTTGATCTTCCTCTCTTTACAAATCTCCCTTGCCCTTCCATATAGATTTATTATTGGTTTTCCTGTCTTTTCATTTACTACTTCAATGTCCTTCCACCTGATCCCCTTCTTCATACCTAGCCCCAGTGCCTTTGAAAATGCCTCCTTGGCTGCAATCCTTGCAGAAAATTCATAGTAAGAAAGCCTCTTCTTCTCACAATAGTCTATCTCAACAGGGGTAAATAGGCGTGTTTTAATTTGATTGCCCCACCTTTCTAACATATTTTTTACACGTGGCATGTATACCAAATCTATGCCTACCCCAGAAATCATTGTCTATTTTTAAAAAATGCCATCGCTTTATTTAGAAATCTTTTTTATCCTTTCTGCCTCAATTTCATTAAAAAAGGTATAAATGCCAACACGTTTTATCCTCTTAAAAACCCCAGTGACCTCGACCAGATCCCCTTCCTTTAAATCTTGATGTTCCCAGATAAATACCTTTAGGCTATTTCCAGTTTTGTCCATTAAACGAAAAGTAGTATAGGGATTTCCCTTTCTTGAGACTTTTAATCTAAGATTTTTTATTTTTCCTATTACTTTAACGACCTTCTGATGATAAAAATCAGGGTCATTTAAGATTTCCTTGATAGTAGTTTTTTGAAAAGAGAAGATATAAGAAGGAAAAATTAATAAAAAAATTAATGGAAGTATTTGCCACTTTAGAAAATTTCTCATTCTATTTTTTGTTTTAATCTTACTTAAAAGAAATTGTCAAGTGTATAACAAAAAGACCT